>JAGWAA010000014.1 GCA_018302165.1 Candidatus Woesearchaeota archaeon | reverse complement strand
ATATACAATGTAATCGGAATTACCATCGCAGCAGGAGTGCTGTATCCATATACTGGATGGTTACTCTCACCAATAATTGCTGGTGGTGCAATGGCTTTGAGTAGCGTAAGTGTTGTAAGCAATTCTTTATTATTAAAGTTTAAAAAACTTTAATTTTTTTTCTTTATTGATAAAAAATTTGCATTTACAGCGACGATTATAGTACTTAATGACATTAAAGCTGCTCCAATTGCAGGAGATATTAATATTCCTCTGCTATACAAAATACCGGCAGCTAAAGGAATAGTAATTAAATTATAACCAGTAGCCCAGAATAAATTTTGAACCATTTTTCTATATGTGGCTTTCCCAAATAAAATAAGTGAAGTAACATCTTTTGGATTGCTATTAACTAAAATAATATCAGCAGTTTCAGCAGCAATATCAGTTCCTGAACCAATAGCTATCCCTACATCAGATTGTGCTAACGCAGGAGCATCATTAATTCCATCCCCAGTCATTGCTACAAACTCTCCCTTTCTTTGCAATTCTTTTATTTTTTCTAATTTTTGATGTGGCAAAACTTCAGCAAAATATCCATCTAAATTCAATTGTTTAGCAACTTTTTCAGCTATTTTTTTATTATCCCCAGTAAGCATCCAGCATTTAATCTTAGATTCTTTCAATTGTTTTATTGCTTCAAAAGAATCTGCCCTTACTTTATCAGTTAATCCAATTATTCCCACAGGTTTATTATTAACAAGAACATAAACCAAAGTAGAAGCTTCATCAATAGTCATAGAAACTTTAATTTTTAATTTTTCTAAATAACTTTTACTAACAAGCTTAATATAATTATTATTTATTTTTCCTTCTACTCCTACACCTTTAATAATCTTAAAATTTAAAACTTTTAATAATTTAGATTTATTTGCTTTTTCTAAAATTCCTTTGGCAATAGGATGTTCTGAATTTTGTTCCAATGACGCTGCTAATTGAATTAATTTATTCTCATTATAATTTTTATCAATAATCAAAATGTTAGAAACACCAAATTTTCCCTCAGTAAGAGTTCCAGTTTTATCAAAAATAATTGTTGTTATCTTTCTAGAATTTTCAAATGCAGTTCTGTTTCTAATCAAAAGTCCATTTTTTGCAGACAAAGAAGTTGAAACTGCCGAAACAAGAGGTATTGCTAAACCCAACGCATGCGGACAAGCAATTACCATTACTGTAGCCATTCTCTCGATAGCAAAAGACAATTCAGCACCAATAATCACCCAATAACTAAAAGTAAAAACCCCTGCAGTTATTGCAATAATTGTCAACCAATTAGCAGCTTTATCAGCAAGCCTTTGAGTTTTAGATTTAGATTCTTGTGCTAACTTAACCAAGTTGATTACTTTATTCAAATAAGATTCTTCGCCGGTACCAGTAATTCTAATTTCAAGCACACCGTCACCATTCACAGAACCCCCAATAACTTTTTCATTTAAATTTTTTTTAACTGGTTTTGATTCACCAGTCAACATGGATTCATCAATATAACTACTTCCTTTTAGAATGATTCCATCAGCAGGAATTTTTTCTCCAGATTTTATTAAAAGAATATCCCCTTTATTTATCTCAGATATTTTGACATTAATAACTTTATTATTCTTAATTAAATGAGCAGTATCGGGAAGTAATTGAATTAATTTTTCCAATGCTTTAGACGCACCTAAAACAGACCTCATTTCAATCCAATGACCCAACAACATAATGTCTATTAAAGTTGCAAGCTCCCAAAAAAAAGGTTCACCACTCAACCCAAAAACAACTGCAACACTATAAAAATAAGCAACAGAAATTGCCAGAGCAATTAATGTCATCATTCCAGGAATCTTTTCTTTTAATTCATAATAAATTCCTTTTAAAAAAGGCCAACCACCATAAAAAAATATCAAAGTTGAAAGAACAAATAAAATATATTTTTCTCCTGTTAAAGTTATGCTAAAATTAAATAAATTTTGAATTAATTGTGATAAGATTAAAATTGGAATTGTAAGAATTGTAGAGATTATAAAACGTTTTTTAAAATCTTCCATCATCATTTTGTGATGATCAGTATGTGAATGATTAGAGGATTTTCCATCCTCCACTTTAACAAGTTTAGTACCATCCATAGTACACTTACCTGGCTTGTCATATATCATTCCACATTTTGGGCATTTATATTTAGTCATTTTTACTCCTTTATTTTACACCTGTAAATCTTCTAAAGACATCAAAAAAAGCAAGATTTTCATCCCTTGTTATATGAATACCTGATTCTAAAATATTTTTTCTTGTATCTCTATTTACATTTAATCCCAAAAGCCAAACAGTAATTGGATTATGCAACCATTCCAAAAATGCAATAAATTTATTCTTGCTAAGAACATGCTCAATAAAAATAATTTTTCCAGTTGGTTTTACTACCCTTTTTATTTCTTTTAATGCTTTAATTGGTTCTGGAATCGAACAAAGTATAAAAGTTCCAATAACATAATCAAAACTATTGTCTTTAAATTTCAAATCTTGTGCATCCATTTCCAATAAATTAATTTTTTTATTAAGTTTACCAGCTCTCTGTCTAGCTTTGTTAAGCATCTTTGGACTTATATCAACACCAGTAATATTTGTTTTCGAACCATAAAAAAGTAAATTCTTCCCTGTACCAACCCCAATCTCTAAAATGTTTCCATTAAGATTACCTAATGTTTCCTTTCTTAATTTTGTAAATAAAATCTTTTCCAATAAATATTCTAAATAATCATAAAAAAAAGAAAATCGATTATATCTTTTTTGGACTTTTAATGTGTTTTTATTATACATTACAACCTCATTCCAATTTATTATAAATTATTGCAAATAAAGCCCCTGTCAACCAAGCCATAACTGTACCAATAACAAAACTAATTACAGAAAAAATAAATGTTCTTTCAGTTACCAACTTTGTTATATCTACCCCATGAAGTAAATAATTACCAATAGTTGTTGTAAATACAGGCGCAACCCAAACTGCAATAATACAAATAAAATATATAACTGCTGTTGTAATTGCTAAACTATTTCCTACTTTGATAATGTTTATTTTATGTTTCATTATTCCTCCTTTTGAAATACAATCTTAAATATATAGATTAAAATTTTATAAACCTTTCTTAATAATCATGCCCTGGACAAAAATATTTATATTTTAATTTTTTAATTTTTTCCAAACTTCCTTTCATAAGAGAAGGTTCCGAAGACGGCAAATCCACACGCCCACACCCACAATCAAATAAAGTATCCCCAGTAAACAACACATCCTTGTACAACAAACAAATAGAACCACCAGTATGCCCTGGAGTTTCAATTATTTTAAATATTTTCAAAGCAGAAACATCATTCAATTTCACTTTAAACCACTTAACTAAATTCTTATCTAAAATAGCTCCGAATGGATTCTTCTCAAAAAATTCAATCTCTTTTTTAGAAGCATAAAATTTAGCATTTTTAAATAATTCAAAATTTCCAATATGATCATAGTGCAAATGAGTAAATATAACCATTTTAATTGAATCACAATCTATTTCACTTTTCAAAGTTTCATAATATTCTTCAATTCCAGTATCAATCAAAACCTTTTCTTTCTCAAGATAATACACATTAGAACCTGCATTAATTTTATACACATTTTCAGAAATTTTCTCCATAATTATTAAATAGATTTTAAGTATTTAAAAAGATATTATCTTTGATAGTCAGAAAACTTATAAATCAAAAGATTTTGATAAAATATAAATCAATGGACAATAAAAAATTAGGTTTAATAATTATTGGAATTAGTATACTTCTAATCATATTTGTTTATGGAATTGGAAATCAATTAAAAAATTTACAAGCTAATTCATCTATAACCAATTCATGTACAAACATTTGTAAAGATATATGCACAGGTAATGAACCTTCATATTTTATATATGGTAGCATAGCAGTTATATTCAGCACATTAAGTTTAGGCATTTATTTATTCTTTTTTGAAAAGTCTCATCAAACGTTAATCAATAAAATAAAAAAAGACTCAAATATAAAATCAAGCAGTGAAAAATTCAATCTTATACTATTAGGCTTGAATGAAGATGAAAAGAACATACTTACAGCAGTAAAAGATCAAGATGGAATCACACAGCATACATTAGGATTAAGAACAAACATGCATAAATCCAAATTAAGTATTATTGTTGGTATGCTTGAACAAAAAGGGCTTGTAAAAAGAGAAAAAAAGGGTAAAACTAATCAAGTATATCTAAAAGTCAATCTTAATGAAACTGATAATGAGAGATAAACCGTCTAAAGCCTAAATTCTGGATTTTAAGCCTTATTTTTATCAACGGTTTAAGGGCTAGATTATTAATAAACAAACAACTTTAGAAATAAAAAATTTAAAAGTGAGGCAAAAATGGAAGAAAACGAATACTTATCAAAGAATAAAACAAATAAATTAAAGATATGGCAAATATCAACAGGAGTATTAGCTATATTGTTAATAGCAGCAGTAATTACAAGCGGATTTAGATTTGGAACAGATGAAAGCATAACTGGAAACGTAGTTGCTGACTCTACACCAGAACAAACACCATCCCAAGAGATTACAAAAACAGACAAACCTAATGTAGAATTATTTGTAATGTCCTACTGTCCTTATGGAACACAAATAGAAAAAGGAATCATACCAGTAGTAAAAGCTTTAGAAGATAATATAGATTTTGAAATCAAATTTGTCAATTATGCAATGCATCCTTCAGTAGGAGAAGTAGAAGAAAATTTGAGAGAATACTGCATACAAAAAGATTACAAAGAAAAATACCTAACTTATCTAAGTAAATTTTTAGAAGATAACAATTATGAAGATGCACTTAATGCAGCTGGACTCAGTGAAACAGACCTAAAAGATTGTGAAGAAGAAACAGACAAAGAATTTGATATCACAAAAAATCTAGAAGATGAGTCCTCTTGGTATAATGGAAGATTTCCCTCATTTATGATACATAATGTTGAAAATCAAAAATATGGAATTAGAGGTTCACCAACATTAGTAATAAATGGAGAACAAGTAAACTCTGGAAGAGATGCAACAAGCCTTCTTAATACAATTTGTGGGACTTTCACAACTGCTCCATCAGAATGTGACACAGATATGAGTTCATTTGGCACTCCTGCACCAGGTTTCGGATTTGAGACTCAAGGAGGTTCAGCAACGGCTGCTGGTTGTGTAGTATAATTATTTTATTTTTTATTTTAATTAAAAATTACACCAAATGAATTCTTTTCAAAATCAACAATAATAAACCTTATGAAAAATTTTCAAAAACAGCCCAATAATTCTTATAAATAGAATAAATAACAATTAATCATGCTCAAACAACTTAATTTCCCAAAAAATATTACCCTAATTTATGGTCCACCAGCTTCAGGTAAAACTACAATCTGTTTACAACTAATAACAAAAACAAAAGGAAAAATAATTTACATTGATACAGAAAACTCATTTAACCTAGATCGTTTAAAACAAATAGACCCAAATATAGACTTAGATAAAATCATAGTAATCCGAGCAAAACGTTATTCAGAACAATTCAAAGCAATAAGAAATCTCAAAGATACAAAAAATATTTCATTAGTTATAGTAGACTCATTCACACACTTTCACAGACGAAAAATCCAAGAAAAAATAAATATTAAACCAGCAACAATCAAAATGTTCCAAATGCTTAGAGACTTAGAAATACCAATAATATTAACTTCGCAGATATATACAGATATGGAAGGAAATATTCATCCTATTGCACAAGAACTATTCAAACACTTTTCTAAATATACAATCAAACTTAAAAATAAAATTCTAACGATAGAACAAACAGATTTAGAAATTCCTTACATTATAACAAACGAAGGCCTAACCGTATAATTTATATAGTATTAGTTAAACGAAAAAAATATGGGAATATTAACAGAAGAGTCATTAATCAAAAGTTTAGTTAGTGATATCCATAAGAGCAAAAGAAAACAAGTATTATTTTTAGCAGGTCATTTCCCAATAATTTATACACCAGAAGCAGCAATAGAAGCAATAAATCAATGGGGACCATTTTCACCTTATACTTTAGAATTAGCCTGTAAGGTTGGCGAAAGAGTAAAAAATAATAAAACTATAAAATTTATGTTTGTAGTAGATGATCATACATATGAAGAAATAAGTCAATTAAGCAGCTATTCACTTTCTAAATTAAGAAGAGACCTTTATAGAAAAAGAAGTGGTTCTTCAGCAGAATTAGTTCCAGAGTTTCATACAATCATGGAATCTCATGGATTTACCGAAGCAAATGTTATACGCCAAAATCAAAAAAAGAAAGGAAGAGAAGATTGTTTATATTTCTCAGAAAAAATATTAAGAACACAAAGACCAGATATTTCAAATCAATGTGCAAGAGAATATCATGCAATTTTTGAAGACCCAGAATTTGATAAAGATTCAACTTATTTAATCGGATTTATTCCAAGAAGATGTGAAGACAATATTTGTAGAGCTGCACTTGATGAAATTGATGGTTTAACCTCAAGTCATGTATTTTTAGAAACAGCTGCATTAAATGAAACCGGAAAAGAATTGCTCAATTTGGGAGCTACATATACAAAATACTAAGGCATCGAAGTAAAAGGTTGATCAAAAGCTGAAGGCTTGGAATCATCATCACCTTCATAAGTATTCTTTTTAACAGTTTTTTTCTTATACTCATCCTTCTTTGGACAATCAGGATTAATACAAAACTGCCAAGGCCTCTTTCCTTTCTTAATCAAAAGAATTTCTGGTGCCCCACAAGCATCACATCGTTTACCTCCAGTACCTTTAGCCAAAAATCCTCGAGGCAAAGAACGCGTAATCTTACATTCAGGATATTTTGAACACGCAATAAAATAACTTTTGAATTTAGGAGTATAACGAATTTGTAAATCACCACCACAAGTACACTTCTCAACAAAACTATCCAGTTTCATAGTCTCTTGATACGAACCAGCTAACTCTTTACCAATTTCAATTTCTTTTTCTTTGAACTCACCTAAAACTTTAGTTAAGAATTTCTCAGCATGCTCTAAGGTTTCTTTTTCATTACTCTTCCCCTTCCTAATTTTATCCATATCTCTTTCAAAATCACGAGTAAGTTTCTCATCTAAAATATCAGGGCAATATTTATCAAGCACTTCAATGGCCTTCAATCCTAAACCAGTAACTTCAATTGAATCCCCTTTCTTCAAATAATTTCTATCAAACAAGTTTTCAATAATTTCAGACCTAGTAGCTTTGGTACCCAATCTTCTCTTCTCAAGTTCTTTGATAATAGAAGCAGGAGTATATCGTCTAGGCGGCGCAGTTTGCTTATCCAAAATATCCAAAGAATTCACTTTCAATTCTTGTTTTTCATCAACATTAATTTCTTCTTCTTGAAGTTTTACATATGGATGATAATATTTATGCCAATTTGCTTCAATAGTTCTTGTACCTTTAGCAATAAAATTTTCTTTGTTTACATCAATAGTAATATTAACAGTTTCTCTAACAGCAGCTTTAGCAAAAGTAGCTAAAAATCTTTTAACAATCAAATCATAAAGTTTCCTTTCTCTCTCATCTAAATCTTCAGGCACTTCACCAGTAGGATAAATCGCAGGGTGCGCTTCATCAGTCTTCTTCCCATTATTTGGTTTCAAAGGCCCCTTCATTAATTCTTCACAAAAAGATTTGTAATGAGCTTGCGCTTTCAGCTTATCCATAATTTTTTTATAACCAATACTCTCTGGCAACTGATTAGATGATGTACGCGGATATGAAATATAAGAATTGATATACAATGATTGGGCAATTTCTAAAGTTTCAGAAGGTTGTATCCTCAGAACTTTATACGCTTCAACTTGTAATGCAGTCAAATCAAATGGATGTGGCGCATCCTGATTAAACCTATCCCTATCAACTTTTTTAACAATGGCTTTATGCCCTTTACATTTCTCATAAATTTTTTCAACTTCTTTTCTATCATCAAACTTTCCATGTTCATGTAACGCATCTAATTCTTTAGTATCTAATGCTAATTCCCAATAAGGTACAGGAATAAATTTTTGAATTTCTAATTCTCTCAAAGCTAATATTTTTAATGCAGGCCCTTGTACACGCCCAGAACTTAAAATCTTAAACATTCCAGTAGCATTCTTTACAGAAAGTGTTAACGCCCGAGAAAGATTAATACCAAACAACCAATCTAATTCATGCCTAGTAATTCCAGCTTCCGCTTGTCCATGATCAATATGTTTCATAACTTTATCATAAGCTTCTCTCAAATCTTCCTTAGTAGTCGTTGAAAATTTCATCCTTAAAGCATCTTTTTTTCCACAACCAAAACGAATTATATTATAACCTAAAGTCTCCCCTTCAATATCTAAATCTGTAGCAAGGATAATTTCTTTTGCATTTTTACAAATCTTTTGAATTAAATCTAAATAAGGTTTTGTATAAGCTGAACTTTTAGATACTTCATAAGAGGGCTTCCATTCCATTTTAAAAACAGGATATTTCCAACCTTTCTTATCCATTTCAGAAACTGTATATAAATGACCTACTGCACAAACAACTACTATTTCCGTTCCATTATAATTTAATTCATAATAAGGAATTTTTTTCAAATATATGGATTTTTTTAGAGATTTATCTCCTAAAGCCTCAGCTATCTTTTGTGCAGCAGAAGGTTTTTCAGCTAAAATCATAGTATATTTTTCAGACATAAGCATCAAGAAAATTCAATTACTTTTAAAAAGGTATCTAAAAAACAAAGAATTAATAAAGGAAGAAATCCTAACAATCATATTCTAATTATTAACTACCAAATAGGAGGTTCTATGAAAAAAGATTTAAAACCATTAATTCCTAAATATAATCGAAGAGGAAATAAAATTCACACAAGAAATAGAAAAAAAAATTTAATAATAAGTTATAAATCTGGTTCTCATAAAGTAAAATTAATAACACCTAACAAATTAAATTTAGACAAAAAATTCTTTGAAGGATTAGGACTAGCAAAAGGAGATGGTCTTAATTATCCCTCAATTACAAACCCACATTTTAATTTTTCAAATACTGATTTTAAATTAATAAAAAAAGTTCAATTATGGTTAAAAAGATTCAAACTAAATAATTTATCTTATTATCTTATCCTCCCTAATTCTCAAGAAACAAATAATAATTTCATATTAAATTTAATCAATTTTTTAAAAATAAAACCCAACAAATTAAAAATCTATTACAAAGATAGAACTAAACAACCAAATATTATTATACAAGTAAATAATGCAGCATTTCAATTAATTTATTTAAATTTATTTTCTAAACTAAAGAATTATATATTCAAAAATAATTTTGCAAGAAGATCATTCTTATCAGGTATATTTGCTGCAGAAGGACATGTCAAACATTCAATTTATGGAACAATAGAAAATATAATTTTTTGTTTTAATGCAAATAAAGAAAAAGAACTAGCAAAATTTATAAAAAAATGTTTAGAAAAGGAAGGGATTTATTCTAAAATAAAGATTAAAAATAAAAGTTCATTAATTGTTTATTTTACAGATTATAATAATCTACTTAAATTTTTTTTAATAGGAGGTTTAGAATCATCTTTAAAAAAGAAAACTAAATTCATAAATTTAATTCAAAAATCAAAAATAGATATTCATACCAAAAGTGAATGTTTAAAATTATTAAAAATAAACCAAAATAATATTGCAAAAAAACTAAATTGTTCACAACCTAATATAAGTCGTATTTTGAAAAGAAGAAGTATTACTCTAGATTATATTAAGAAAATTCCAAAATTAAAATCAATACTAACTATAAAAAATATTAGATACATAACAATTTCAAATTCATACATAAAATCACAAGAATTAATCAAATTACTATTAAAGCTTAAAAAAACGTCTTCATTTTAAACATTTCTTACTTTCTTTGTCTAAAACACCTGTAAAATATTTTAAGGATACATTCCAAAGAAAACTTGGAGGGGTCCTACCATAAGATTCATAGACGA
>JAGWAA010000013.1 GCA_018302165.1 Candidatus Woesearchaeota archaeon | reverse complement strand
TTTGATCTTGATGAATATGATGGAGATCAAAATACTAAGAATTTGAACTTTGATTTAGAGATTCCAAATGGTTTAGATGAAGGCACTTATTCTTTAGAAGCAATTCTTTATGAGAACAATGGAGATATGTTAGATAGTGAATTAATTGAAATTACATTGGAAGCTTGTGAAGGAAATACTGCTGAAGATTTGGAAGTAAGTATTGAAGAAGATTATGTAGTAGAAGGTTATGAACTAACTTTACCAATTCAAATTATTAATAATGGAAATAATGATGTAGAGATTACTATTTCTAGTGAAGATGTTGAATGGGCTACATTGACCGGAACTGAATACTTAGAAACACTACAAGCTGAAGATGAAGCACATGCTTATTTGTATTATACATTAAGTGAAGGAACTACAGGCAAACATGATTTGAAAATCATCGTTACAGATAGCGAAGGAAACGAAGTTACTGAAATTGTTACAATAGATTTTGGTGAAGAAAAAGAAAGTTTCTTTGATAACTTTGGATCTATGTTTGATAATGCAAACGGAACTTTTTGGGTGCTTATAGATATTGTTTTGGTATTACTAGCGATAGTATTCTTGACAATGTTATTTAGGAAGAAGTAAATCTTCTTTTTTTATTCTTTTTAATTTAAATCCGAAATAGAAGAAGTGTATTAGAAGGAGACAAAAAAATGAAAGTAAGACAAACAGTATTAGCAGGATTGGCAGCTTTATTAGTTGGCTGTGGTAATAAAATTGAAGAACAAAGATTTACCGGTTCTGAAGTGGTTAGTTATGGTATTACAACTAAAACTATAAAATATGAAGGTGACAAAGCTGAGGATAAGAATTATGAAGTTCTATTTTGTTTAAATAAGGATGACTGTTATACTCAAGAAAAATTCTTAGAAAGAGTTAGATTTAAATTAAATGAAATGGAAGCCGATGCTCTTTACGAAGCAAGAGTTAGGTAATAAATAATTTTTCTAATTTTTTAATATTATTTTTTGTGTTTTTAAGCCTTTTATTAGCTTCATTGACTAAAATTTTTATATAATCATAAGATAAATCTTTTGTTAGAATTGTTTCCATTTTACCAGTATCATTTATTTCAATAACAAAATGTTTTAAAGAAATAATGCCGCATTTTTTGAAGCCATTAGATTGAAGCATTTGCAGAACCTCGTCAGCTTTTTCTTGAGTGAAACATTTCATATGGAGAATTAAAGGTTCTGAAAAAAATCTCAATGGAGAAGTTTTTTGTAAGCAATCATAAATTTTTTTTGCAGAAGCCATAGAATGAGTTTTGTAAACCCATTTTACGGAGCCCTTTTTAGCACCAGAGATTAATGTAATTCTCCCAGAACATGAAGAAGTGGTTTCGTATCTTTTATTAATAATATTTAGCAAAGGAATAATATCTTCATCATAAAAACCTTGAGGGGATTTGTCTATTTTCATAAAAGGAAATAATAAATTCAGTTTAATAAAGTTTTTTAAGGAGTAGTTTAAAACAGATTTTATGAATGTTAACCTTACTGAGCAAAATTTTAGAGATTTTCATGATTCTTTTATCAGGGAATTGAGAATTCATGCTGAAGAAGTTTCATTTTTAGTCTATGGATCTTTTGCTAGAAAATTAAATGGGGATAATAATTCTGGATTTCAACCATCAGCTTCAGATTATGATGGAGTGATAGTTTTTTCTAATGGGGTTATACTAGATAAAAGTCCGAATGGAGAATTGAGTAAAGTATCAACAATAATTAAAGAATTAGAACCACAAATGCCTCTAAAAATATCAGTTTTAGATTGGAAAATTTTAGAGGATGGAAGATTAAATTCATATTCTGCAGATATGCGTGTTGCATTAAATGAAGGGATTTTAGTCCAAGGGAAAGATCCCAGAGAAGGGAGATATTTTGTACATAAGAGAGGACAATTAGAAAGACTCGCTTATAATTTGGATAAGGCTAGAAGAGCAAGGTTGTTAGCAGAATGGAATTCTGTATATGATAAAGAACAATTAAAAAAAGATTTAGAAAGGTGCATGGAAAGAGCAACACGGGCTCCGAGACAGATAGAATGGATTAAAGAAAAAAAATATATTGGGAGCAGATTTGAAGGAACTGATTTAGAAGAATTTGAAGAGATGGATACTCAAATTTGGAAAGTAGTTAGATATTTTAGAAGTCATCCAGAAGAATTTGAGGATTTATTTGAAGAACCGGAGAAAGCAATTAATCTAATGGATAAATTGTTAACATTTCATGAGAGTGTTGCAGAAAAATTTCTTGAAAGAAAATCTAGAATGAAAGATTTAGTTGGAAGAGGGATTGAATTATTTTATTAGGGTTTTAAAAGTCCTAACTTTTTCTTTAGTTCAGTTTTCTCTCTTTCAGACAGATTAACTAAAGAGGATTCATCTAATACATTGCCTTCAAGAACTCTTGAATTAACAATTGCTTCTCTTTCTAAACGACTAAAACGCATTGTTTCTAAAGTATAATCTACAAATGCCTGAGCAATAACAGGAGTATGAAGCCTGAAAGCATTGAAAACTTGTTGGGCATATTGACGAACTTCCCATTGTGCATGTTCATCTAAACGTAAAGCTAAAAACCTAGAATTATTGTTTGCATCAAAAGTGCGCCAGGTCCTAGTATAAAAACCAACACCTTTTGCTAGACGAGAAATTTCAGGAGATAAATTATTTACAATATCTTTTTGGGTTTCAGAAATCGCTTGCATAGCTTTTAAAATATCACTTGCAACTTCATCTGAATAAAGTTCAGCACGTCCTTGACGATTAGTAGTATCTTGTTGTCTAAGTTGATCTTTAGAAGGTAAATAGAATTGACTACCTAATTGAACTTCATCCATAAAGCTACCCCAAGCAGCAGTCCTATGTCTTCCAACTTGACGAGGATCTGAAAAAAATGGATTCTTTTCTTCAACAGCAATAACAGCCATTTCTAAAGGAGAAGTATGAGCATTTCTAATTAAATATCTTAAAAGTGCAGCACTTTCTCTTTTTTTAATTGTACCTTGACCATAACTTATTCTTGCAGCTGAAACAACTGCTTGATCACTACCAAGGTAATCTACTGTTTGAAATCTACCATGATCCAAAAAATGATGTGAATGAAATAAATCATCTTCCATTGCAGTAACAACTTCTCTTTCAGTTTCTTGAGGAGACCAAAGAGCAGGAGAAAGTTCTGGATCAACAATTGCTTCATCTCTAGGATAAGTTAAAGATAATTTTTTACCTGGATTCATAAGTGCTGACCAAGAATAAGGTGCGGTCACAGAAGCTATTGATTCTATTTTATTAATAAAATCATGAGCTAGATTATTAAGTTTAAGAAATTTTCTTTGATGAGTAACAAACCTTGCAAGTTCAAATAAATTCATTTTCCAAACAAAAGAAGTATGGGTATTTGTTCCAAGAATAGTTCTTGCTAGTTCTCTTGCTAGTTCATGTTGTTCTAAAAAAGATTCATATTGCGCTCTTGATAATTTTGAAACATTCATTAATAATTCATTATTAACAGTTTCTTGTTTATCTGAAAGAACAGAATAACGACCAGAAATTTCATTAACAGAACATGCTGGATCATAAACAAATTGTAAAGCTGTGTTGATAGGCATTTGAGTAAATAAAAATTTTAATTGAACAGTTCTAAAAGGTTTTTCTATACCAGAAGCAACTAAGTGGTGAAAAAAAGCTTCATCAGAAAATCTTTCAGGAAAAATATCTAAACCGTGCCCAACTGTTGCAGCACGAATAACAGTTCCATCACCACCCATATAATCTGTCAAACCAACTTTAAGAGGTTTATTTTTTTCAGGATCAGCAAAAGCTTGAAATGCAGCTTCATTGAATCTTTTTACATAATCTTCACCGCCTGGAGAAACGTATCTTTTTGTAAGCATAAATGGAAATAGAATCGGACTCTTTTAAATGGTTGTTATACTCTAAAAGTTGTTTTTGAATATTTAGTATTCTGTTTGAAATAGATTATAAACTTTATTTGTTGAAAATAAAATATGGAAAGAGGAAAATATATCATTATTGATGGAATTGAGGCTATTGGAAAAGAAGGTTTGAAGAGAAGAATTTGTGAATATTTGAATTCTAAAAAAGCAATCTTGATATTAAGAGAACCAGGTGGAACACAATTAGGAGAAATGGAAAGGGCTTTATTGAAAGAACCGGTTAAAGCTTATACTGCATTAAGAGACAGATTTTTAGAAACACCAGGATATGCTTTTGGAAGAGAAGCGGATTCAGAAGAATTATTATCTAGAGATCCTTGGGCAGAAGTTTTTGAATATCTCACTTCAAGAGCGAGTTCTGCAACAAAAATCGTGTTGCCTGCAATTGAAAGAGGAAATTGGGTTGTAACAGATAGAGCTTGGACATCAACATTCGCATATCAAGGTTTTGGGAGATTTAATGGAGATAAAGAAGCACTAAAACTGATTGCAGCGAATCATAAAATGATTTTAAGAAATATTTTTCCAGGGGATAGAATTTATGTTATTGATATTACAGTTGAAGAATCTTTTAGAAGGATGAAAGCGGATCAAGTTGGGAGAACAAGTACAGACTTTTTTGATAATGAAAAAACAGAATTTTTTGAGAGGGTAAGAAATGGATATAGAGCATTGAAAAAAAGATATCCTAAACAAGTTAGGGTTATTGATGGAATGAGAACACCTGAGGAGATTTTTGCAGATATTCAAAATGACTTAACACAATTATTAGATGATTAAACATCTAAAGTTATTTAAAGCTAAAAAATAGGTTTTATTTTTTATGAAACTTTTATCATTGATTGAAGCACAACAATTAGACGTATCAAACATTTTCTTTTTGTTTTCAAGAGCAGAAGAATTTAGAAAAGGTATAATCAAACCATTAAATGGAAAGATACTTACAACCTTATTCTATGAAGCAAGCACTCGAACGAGGTTAAGTTTTGAAGCTGCAATGCTCAAATTAGGTGGGGGAGTAATAAGCACTGAGAATGCAAAAGAATTCTCGTCGGCAATAAAAGGAGAATCATTAGAAGATACTGCAAGAGTCGTTTCTAAATATTCAGATATTATTGTAGTAAGGCATTATGAAGAAGGGTCTGCAAAAAAGATGGCGCAAGTAAGCAACGTCCCGGTAATAAATGCTGGAGACGGAGCAGGGCAGCATCCGACACAGGCATTACTAGATTTGTATACAATCTGGAGAGAGATTGGAAGAATTGAAAATTTTACAATAGCATTAGTAGGAGATTTGAAATATGGGAGAACAGTTAGATCACTTTGTTATTTACTGGGGAAATTTCATGGAGTAAAAGTAATATTTGTTTCACCAGAAGTTCTTGGAATAAAAGAGGATATAAAAGATTATTTGCAAAGACAGAATGTTAAGTTTGAAGAAGAAACTGATTTTTACAAAGCAATACCACAAGCAGATATTATCTATATGACTCGGATACAAAAAGAAAGATTACAGAATGGTGAATATGAAAAAGTAAAAAGTTTGTATAGCATTAATCAAGAAAGTCTAGCTTATATTAGAAAAGATGCAAGGGTTTTACATCCGCTCCCACATACTGAAGAAATTAATTTGTCTATTGAAGTTGAGCAGACTGATCCAAGAGTTGCTTATTTTAGGCAAGTAGAAAATGGATTGTATATTCGTATGGCTTTGATTTCTTATTTATTAGAGTAAAAGCAGGCGGCAGGATTTGAACCTACGCATGAGAGGGTTGCAGCCTCTTGCCTTACCGCTTGGCTACGCCTGCATTATTGAATAAATTTTATCTAAAGTATATAAAGTTTTTTAGTTAAAAGAGCGGGTTCGGGGGGATTTGAACCCCCGACTTCCAGCTTAGAAGGCTGGCACTCTATCCAAGCTGAGTTACGAACCCAATATTGATTTTGGAGTTTTATTTTATTTATAAAACTATCTTTGAGTAATTTTCTGAAAAATTTTCGGTTTTTTCTAGTGAATCTTTTTTAAGGGAATTTTTGTAAAACAAAATGTAGCTCGTATCGCATAATCAGGTATTGCGAGGGTCTCAAAAGCCTCTACCACAATAGAGGCAGGGTGAGACAACCCTTGTCTTGCCCGCCAAGACTTCTGGGTTCGAATCCCAGTACGAGCGCAATAAAACATTACAAGAATATAAAATTATCTACATCCCTAAATAAATTGTAAAAGTTGCAATATAATCAGATTGTTGAATTTCAACATCAACATCTCGCTCTGGTGATAGAGAATTTAAACTAATAAAATATCCAAGTTCATAAGGTGGACTAACAAAGTTACAAAAATCCCAAACACATTTTTCTTCAATATAAGTTTGTGGAAATAATGGAACAACTTCATCATTTTTTGTTGAAATATTAACTATTCCTTCTTGATTATTATTATCTAATGAAACTAAAACTATAGTTGCTTCGCCTTCCCAAATACATAAAGCATTAGCTGGACAACGAGAATCAGAAGAAACTTCTTTGAATGTAAACTGGTGGCCTTCAATCTCTGCTGTTTGACCAACTTTTAATTCAAAAGGAATTTCTGGACTTACTTGAATAATATTATCATCTACAATAATATTATCATCTACAGATTCTTTTATAGAACAGGAACTAAGTAAAATCAATAATAACAAGAGTAAATATTTTTTCATAAACAAATAAATTTGTAATAGATTAATATAGTTTTTTATAACTTCAAATCAAATTGAAGTCTGAAAAATTTTCGGTTTTTTTTAGTGAATCTTTTTTAAGGGGATTTTTGTAAAAATAAAATAAGCTCAGGTCGCATAATCAGGTATTGCGAGGGTCTCAAATGGCTCCTAGACTCAAGGGACTAAGAGCCACGGAGACAACCCTTGATCTCCAGTAGATTGTCTGGGTTCGAATCCCAGCCTGAGCGCAATAAAACATTACAAGAATATAAAATTAACTGAAAAGCCTTTCACAGCAAAATCAATGGATTCGTCTATTGATGCTGAATGAAAGCAGGAGGAAAAATGGAAAAATGGATTTTAGGAATTTTAGTATTGCTTTTGATTGGCGAAGCAAGTGCAAATGTGTATATCACAGAAATCATGCACAGTCCTGCAGGAATTGCAGACAGCGAAGGCGAATATATTGAAATATACAATGACGGAAGTTCTAGCGTTAATCTAGATAGCTGGGAACTAAAGAACAAGACTCTCAGTAATGTTACTTTAAACTCAAAGGAGTATATGATTTTTGCTCGAGAGTTAATTGATGGAACTGATACAGATTTAGAAAGCTTTGAACAATTCTTTGGAAATAATAATGGAATTTTTGATGAGGGTTATCAAGCACAGCAATTGTCAATTAGTTTGAAAACAGAAGATACTATTGTTCTAACAAATGGAGTTTATTCTGATTCTGTAACATATAATTCTAGTTTTGGTGGTCTTGATGGAAACTCTTTACAAAGGATATCAGTTGATAATTGGATAGAAAATTTACCAACACCTGGAAATGGGAGTTTTTCTTCTGCAGATAATAATTTTATTGAAATTAATTTAAATGTTGAAAATAGGATTTTGAGAATTATTAAAATAAATATGACTGATGAATCTATAGATGAAGGATTTCAAGTTATGCCTGAGTATAATTCAGATAAAATAGTTGAGGTTGAAGTTTTTGTTGAAGATAGTGATGGAATTAGTGACATAACAAATGTTGAAATTTCTGGAAAAGGAAACTTAAGTTTTGATAGAAATGAAAGTGAGAATATTGCAGTATTCAAAGGAAACTTTGTAATGAAAAATTTGGAGGAGAGTGGAACTTATACTTTGGAAATTATTGCAAGTGATTGTTGTGATTTCGTGAATGAAACTTTAGAGTTTGAATATCTGGGAATGATTGCTACGGAATTAAATGTTAGTACATTCGATGAAAGTATTGGAAGAGGAGAATCTATTGAGAGAAATATTGGAATTTTAAACAAAGGAAATGTTGCTGTGGATTTTGAAATCTATGGAGAAGATTTAACCTCAGAAAATGGAAGCATTGGAAAAGAATACATTGAAATTTATGACGAAAAATGGAATGCATTAAATGAAAAAGTTTTTCTAAATAGTAACTTGATGCCAAATGATGAAGAACAAATCTTGATGCGAATGAGTATACCAATTGATGCAAGAGTTGGGAAATATTCTGGGAGAGTTATTATCAATGCATTGGAGAGTAAACAATGATTGATTCTAAAAAATTAGAGGAGATGAGATATATTTTGGAGAAAGCAGAAATGAAAATTGCAAAAAAATCTGAGAAAATTTTAGTTGAAATGTATTGGGAGATTGGAAATGCATTGAAGAATGAGAGCTATGAAGATTTAGTTGAAATAAAACAAATGCTAAGTGATATGTTAAATGTTGAAAAGGATGTATTTGAGAAGTCATATGCTTTCTACCAAAATAATTCCATTAAAGAAAAAGCAATGAGGATAAGAAAATGAAACTTTTTTTATTTTTAATTTTATTATTGCCTTTTGTTAATGCATTAGCGGTTGTACCAAGTCATCTTGAAATAGAAGATTATGGAGAATTGAAGATTATTAATACTCGTGATGAAGAAGTTAGATTTAGAATTAGTGGAGCTTATGAAGATGAATTTGTTTTAGGAGCATTGGAGAGCAAAAAAATAATTGTTGAGGAAGAAGGGATTGTAACAATTGAAGAAATTTATAATGAAAAATTAGTAAATGCTGTAAGTGTTGAAGTTGAAAAAGAAGGAAGTAATTATTTTGGACTATCATTAAGTTCTGCATTACTGAGTTTGTTAATTGGAGGAGTATATAGCTGGAAGAAAATAAGGAAGAGAAAAGCTTAAAAATCGAAAGTTAATTTTTTATTTTATGATTAATGGACTTGAAATGGTTACTTTGAGAAATTATTTGCTAACAAGAGATGAAATAGAATTATTAAGAACTCAAAGAAAAAATAACGCGGGTTTTAGAATGGATGTTTTTGTTGGAAATTTAGTAAGATATAAAGGAGAGTTTGTAGCATACTGTAATGGGAATCTTTGTGGGCATTGTGATGGAGAATTTGGAAGAAGATTATTTGATACTGCTGTCCAAACTTATGGATCAGAAAGAGAGATTAATGTATATCAAGTACCAAATTTAGGTGAGAGTTTAGAAAGTGCTGTTAATAATGCATTAAGATCCAATAATAAAGTTTAAATAAAGTCATTTTCTATTTTATGGTATGGATTTTAAAGCTGTTCAGGAAAAATGGCAGAAGAAGTGGGAAAAAGAAAAGATTTTCCAAGTTGAATTAGATTCTAAGAAAAAAAAATATTATGTTTTAGAAATGTTTCCTTACCCTAGTGCAAGTTTTTTGCATATGGGGCATGTAAGAAATTATACTATTGGGGATATAATTGCACGTTATAAAAGAATGTCTGGGTTTAATGTTTTGTATCCAATGGGGTATGATAGTTTTGGATTACCAGCAGAGAATGCAGCAAAGAAAGCTGGGGAGCATCCTAGAGAATATACTGAAAAAGCAATTGCAATGATTAAGAAATATCAAAAAGCTTTGGGGAATAGTTATGATTGGAGCAAAACAATTGCTACTCATGAACCTGAATACTATAAATGGAATCAATATTTCTTTATTGAGTTTTATAAAAAAGGATTAGTGTATAGAAAAAAAGCTGCAGTCAATTGGTGTCCTAAGTGTAATACTGTTTTAGCAAATGAAGAAGTTGAAGCTGGAAAATGTTGGAGATGTGCTAGTGTTGTTGAAGAAAAAAAATTAGAACAATGGTTCTTTAAAACTACTGCATACGCTGACGAATTACTTGAAGATATTGAAACTTTAGAATGGAGTGATAGAATAAAAAGTTTACAAAAAAATTGGATTGGAAAAAGTTTTGGAACTGAAGTTTTATTTGAGATTAATGGAGAGAAATGGCCAATATTTACAACAAGAGTTGATACAATCTATGGAGTAACATTTATGGTCGTTTCTTCGCAACATACTCATTTGATGAAATTAGTTACAAAAGAAAATAAAAAACAAGTTGAAGAATTTGTAGAAAAATGTAAAATAGCCAAAGGAGAAGACCTTGAAAGTTTGGATAAAGAAGGAGTGTTTACAGGAAGCTATGCAATCAATCCAATAACAAAAGAAAAAATTCCGGTATGGATAGGGAATTTTGTTTTAGCAGACTATGGTTCTGGAATGGTTATGGCTGTACCTACACATGATCAAAGAGATTTTGAATTCGCAAAAAAATATCAAATTCCATTAAAAGTTGTAATA
>JAGWAA010000012.1 GCA_018302165.1 Candidatus Woesearchaeota archaeon | reverse complement strand
ATTCAAATAATTCTATTAAAATTATCATTTATAGAACTAACACTTTGCAACAATCTCAATAACATCTCTATTCTTCAAGACATGCTCCTTACCAACAGTTCTCTTGGTTTTAACATCAATAGCTCTAATGAACCCATCACCAATACTACTATGTAATCGATAAGCAAAATCTAAAGCAGTAGTCCCAGACTTCATTAAAAAACAATCAGGTAAAACATTCCCGTCTTTATCTTCTAATTTATTTACACCACCTGGAAATATAGCAACCATTTTCAAAATATCAAACACAACTTTATCCAGAACATCTTGAACACCAGTATTACCATATTTCCTCAAAACATTTTCTTTAATAAAATTTAAAGCTTTTTTCTGCCCTTCATTTAACTTCCCTAAATCCTTAAAATCATTATTCCCAGGAACATAATCAATCATCCCTTTCTTCGCAGCAGACTTTAAAGCAACCTCAGAATCAGCACTGCATGCAATAATCACATACTCAGGAAACTCTTTTTTCAATCTTTCAAAATTCTCATACGCAACACCAATATCACATTTATTTGCAGCAATTATCATAGGCTTAGTTTTCATCCTTAAAATCGACGCTAAATTCATCAAATCTTCTTCTGACCAAATATCAATTTTATCAGAAAGGTTTAATTTTTTAATAACTTCTTTAGCCAAATCTTCATCCACTCTCAACCCAGACATCTGCTTTGCAATAGCCTTAGAAATATCTGAACCCTCTTGTTTGATTGTTCTGGAAAACTTCTCCCATCCCTTCTTCAAAATCCTCAAATACCATAAATCCAATTCACGTTCTAAGAACCGAATATCATTTGCAGGATCATAACTACCTGGTTCAACAGACTCACCTTTAGCATTAGTCATCCCAGCTAAATCAATAACATGTATCAACGCATCAGCTTGATTCAAATCATCTAAAAATTGATTCCCTAAACCTTCACCTTCACTAGCACCCTCAATCAACCCAGCAACATCCAATAAATCAATAGGTACAAACCGTTTATGATCCGTACAATATCCAAACCTAGGATTACATTGTGTATTAAAATCAACATCCACACAATCAATCTTTACATACCCCACAGCATGATTTGGTTTAATAGTCGTAAATGGATAATTAGCAATATCAACTTCTGCTAAAGTCGCAGCCTTGAAAAATGTAGATTTTCCTGTACTCGGTTTACCAACAATACCAATTAACACTTCTAAAAAAACCAAACTAAACTTTAAATAGTTTTTCAAATATACCCCTAATATTAATTTCACCTACATAACCCTTTTAAAAGCAAATTTCCAGAATAAAACTATGACCAAAGAAAAAATAGAATATTCTTTAGACGCAATTTTAAGAGAAATTCCAGAAGAAAATATCAACTGGCCAATGATTGCTAGTGAAATTGAAAAACTTGCAAAAACTACAGGAAAACCAATTATTTTAACTTATGGACAAAGGACTGCAGAATATACATTTTGTGGTAGAAGATTCAACACAGAAACAGACACTTTTGACCTCTTAAAATATCTTAATCCCAAAAGAGGAATGGGTGGTGCAGGAATGATGTTCGATGGCGAATATTTAAGAAGCACCGATGAAATTTTAGGTTAATTTTTATTTTTCAAATAATTATCTCTATTCAAAACAAAAAAGAATAAGATATTTAAAACCTTATAATCTATAAAATATGGAGGTGAAACATGAAAAAGATTCTAACTCTAACTACATTAATAACAATATTATTAGTAAACCTAGCATCAGCAGTTGACACAACATCTTGTTATGGCTATGGTGGTATGTACAGTATGATGTCTGGCATTGGCGGATATGGATATGGAATGGCGACCTTAGCTTGGGTTACATACATATTAATAATTGGGCTAATAATTGCAGCTATTTACTGGTTAGTAAAATCCGCAACCCGCAAGAAATAATTTTTTTTATTTTTAAGAACATTTAAAAACTAGATTAAATCATAATTACTTATTCTACTTATGCCTAAATTAAACAAAGAACTTGCAGAATTATATGGAATAATATTAGGAGATGGTTGTATTAGTAGGTACTATTGTTCAAACAGAGAAAGAATCGAAATTAGAATTGATGGAAATTCATTAACAGATAAAGAATATTACCAATATCTACAAAGATTAATATTAAAAATAATAAAAAAAAGAATCAAAATTGGATTTAGAAAAAATGTAAACGGAATATATATAAAATTCACAGATAGAAAATTAATAGATTATTTTCAAAATCAATTAAATTTTCCTATAGGAAAAAAAGGAAATATTAAAATTACTCCTAAAATCGAATCAAAAGGAGAACTTTTAAATAAAACATTAAGAGGATTTTTTGATACTGATGGTTCAATATATTTTACAAAAAATAATTCAAAAATAAGAAATTATCCCATAATCGAACTATCAACTCATAGCCCATTACTAATACAGCAATTAATAAAGATTTTAAAAAATAAAGATTTTAAACCAATAATATCATTCAATAAAGATTCTGTAAAATTACATGGGAAAAAAAATGTAATTAAATGGATGCGAAAAATAGGATCAAGCAATCCATATAAGAAAAAAAGATTCATGAAATGGTTTAAAAAAGGATATTATTAAGTTACCAAAACCCTTTTAAATTGTTAAAAACCCTCAAAGTAAGTGTGAGCCTGTAGCTTAGCTTGGTGGAGCATCGAATCAGCTTATAACTGATGTGCAAGTCTTATATGACACTTACTCACTTTGGGTAAGCGCTTAAGCCAGCCGAGGGTCCTGAGTTCAAATCTCAGCAGGCTCATCTTTTAATCAAACAAAACCAAGACAAAAGAAGTATTATCTTCAACAACTAAAGAATGAACACTATTTTCTTTCATAAATATCATAACACCTTTTTTCATCTTAATATCTTTTCCTTCAAGATTAAAAACACCATGCCCTTCAACAATATAAACCAATCCTCTCCTTGTTGCAGTATGTTTAGAAATTTTAGTCTTTGCTGCCATACAAAACAAAGTCGAGTCAAACTTTTGATCTTTAAATAATTCCTTGCTCAAGATGCCATTCTTAGTATATTCAATTAAACCAAAAATATCTTTTTCAAGAATCATTCTCCAGCAACCTCATTTGCAAATTTTTCAAATCTTTTAATTGCAACTTTTTTTTCAGAATCAATTTTTTTAAACTTATTCAACATATTTTTTTTAACTTCATCACTCAATGCATCATCAGCCATTGGATATAAGATATTATCTTCCTTGAATATATGATCTCTAATCAATCTTATATAACCATTAGCACCTTCAATAATCTTTTGCTTATCATTCTGTTTTAAACCTATTTCAATCATCTTGACAAAACCTCTTCCATCATCATGCTCATGCAACATTTGTCCAACAGGATTACAATGAACACCCCCATCTTCAGCACAAACATTAAACTCCTTAAACAAAATATCCTCTTCTTTCGCGTGATGCAACTTGTCAGCATAATTTCTAATAAAATCAACAACTTTTTCAAAAAAAACTACATCAATCTCTTTCCTATTTATTTCTCCAACTTCAAACTCCAAAGCTTTAACCACTTTCAAAATAAACTCATGCTCCCTATACAATATTTTTGATGTTTCAGATGTTATTTGCATTTTTACCTCCTCTTGCAAACTTTGCAATATCTATTTACATGCTTTTCAACAATTGACAATAATGGCAAAATAGTTTCCTCATTTAAAGAATAAACTCTTTCACGACCTTTGTTCTTAACTTTAATAAATCCACATTCTAACAATAATTTAAGAGCATGAGATACTTTACTCCTTTCTTGATTTAACTTATTCGATAATTCATTCACATTAAACGAACTTTCTCTTAATTTTAATATAATATCAATCTTTAACTTAGAACCCAAAGTTTCAAAAAACAAATAACATTTATCCATTATGTGAAATATTATTCACCTATTTAAAAAGCTTATGATTAATAAATCACTTTTTCTTTTTAGTCTCTTCAATAAATTGATTAAATCTTTTTTCTGGGTTTTGCCTCAATTTTATAATCACAACAATAATCAAGAATAACATCAAAACAACTAAAACAATCCCTATAATCAAAAGACCATTACCAGATTCCTCATTTAAAATCTGACCTTCAAAAATAATATCTTCACCTAAAACTAAATTTGAATCACTAACCTCTTCATCTTCAATATTTACAATAACAACAACAGGCAAACTAATTTCATAATCTTCATTTCCAAAAACAATTTCACCATTATATGTTCCAACAGAGGTATTTTTATTATAATTAAAAATAAATTCAGTTTCAAGTATTTCACCATCTTCTAAATTAACAATCTCAGATCTATAACTAACAATATTTGTAACATCTCCAATCAAATTATAATTTAAATTCTCAATATTTTCACCAAAGGTATTTTGCACTTTCAAAATAGCCGCAACAGACTGATTAACCCCTAAATAAATAGTCGCATTAGGATTAGACAATAAGAATGTTAAAGGAACTTTTTCTTCAGGAACAACAATAACTTCTTCAGTTTTATTATCAACAACAACTTCTCCAATATCATCTAAGATAGGTTCAATTCCAACAGGAAATAAATTAACATTATAACTAAAGACATCATAACTTAACTGAATATTCCCAAAAGAACTAGTATCATTATAATCAACATAAAGTTTTTTTGTTTCACCTTCACTTAATGTAACTACACTTTTTCTAGGTCTAGCATTTGATGCATTAACAGAAACCTCAAAATCTCCCTTAATAGAAGTTAACTCAATAAAAAAACTATTTTTAGTTTTATCAAAAATATGATATACAGGAGAAATCCTCATTACACCAAAACTATCAATAACACTAAAAGTCATATTTCCAACATTATAATCTAAATAATAAACACCCAAATCAGAATCCATTGGTAAATCAAAATATAATAAATTAGTCCCACTAATTTCTTTGATTATTGGATTTATATCCACTATATCTGTATAATTATAATAAAGCTTAACATCACTAGAACTAAAATTTCCATCAACATAAACTTGAACAGTCTCACCTGCACCAAAATCTTCTGCACTAACAAAAGCAAAAGAAAAGATTACAAAGAATAATAAATATTTCATTCTAAAAAGGTTTTCTAGGCTGCTGTTGAGGAGGCATTCTATTTGTAAAAGGATTATATGTAGGACTGCTATACTGTTGTTGTGCACTCCCGCCACTACCTCCCTTTTTGAATTTATTTAAAATAGAATTCAAATATCCTTTTTTATAGACGAAATATCCACCAACACCTAGACCAATTAATATTATTAAAATCACAATGAAAATTAGAACTCCATTACCACCTTCTTCTTCATCATCAACAAAAGAACTTGTATCAGTTTGAGTAGATGTTGTTCCACAATCAGCTGCACAATAATAATCAGAGCTTGAACTTGATTCTACATCATCACAAATATCATCCCCACAATAACAATCACTAGCACAATTGTAAGCATTCTCATCATAATCAGGATATTCACAAGTACCATCATTATTACACTGACTCTCTATACATTCATCATCAATACAAACTTCTCCAGAATCACAATCAGAATCAGTACCACAACCAATAGTAATTACCTCACAAAGCCCATTATTACATTCATAACTAGAACCATAAAGCTCTTCACAATCTAAATCTAAAATACATTCATCTCCTTCATCAGTGTCATCATCAATAATTGAAACCTCAGAAGGTGTAATATCATCATCATTAAATGCAGCATACAAAACCATTGCTGTTGTTTCTGCACTAGAACCCCAATCACCGGTTTCAGCTTGCTCTTCTCTCAAATAAGATTTAGCATCATCAACATTCTGAGTATAATCTCCAGAATTTCCTAAAGCTAAAACAGCTAACGCAGTCGTATAAGGATCCCTATCAAAACTCCCATCACTTTTTTGCAATTCAGCTAAATCAACCAAATACTTATCTTCACCAGTAACCAAATAAATTAAAGCAATCCTAATAACATTTGTAGAATCATAATTTTCTTTTAAATAAACTAAATTATTTATATTTCCACCTAAATACTTAATTGCCCAATCAGAATATAAAGTACTTTCAATATCACAAGTAGAACTTTTTGATTTTCCGTAACAACCATTAGGCACAACAAAATCTCCTTCAGCAGAATTAGAATTACTCAATATATAATAAGTTGAAGAAGATTTATACAATAAAGTCAAAACAACACTCCCATCTAACTCTGAACAATCAACATTTAATTCTAATTCCGGATTAGCAGAAATCAAATTCGCCTGCAAACAATCATCTAAATCTAAAAAATGAGAATTACTACAACTAGTAAATACCCCTGCGTCCACAGGCACAATAATTTCTTTCAAAATTCCATCCAAATCATAAGAAACAATACAATTTCCAGAAGACGAAGTAATTACTTCTAAATACCATCCACCACTAACACTTGCTTCAGATTGAGCAGATTCATACCAACTTAAAATATCATCAAATTTAGAATCATCTTGAACTTCATTCAAAGCAATAACAGTCAAAGCAGTAGCTTTTGTATCACAAGCTCCAGAAGGATAACAAGCATCACTGCTAATTTTAGAATCAAGCCACTCTTGAGACAAAATAGTATCATATCCAGCAGAATCTAAAGCTGCAACAGCCAAAGCAGTTGTAGAAACATCATTTCCGAAACTTCCATCAGTACCCATTTGTTCATATAACCAATCAAAACCAGTTTGCGCAGAAAAAACTTCAGCTCCAAAAGCAAAACTACCCACTAACATCAAAACAAACAATCCCAAAAATACTTGTTTCATCATACAACCTCTTTTCTAAAACTTTCTAAGGTTAATTATTTTATAAACCTTTCTGTAAACAAATAATATAATTAATCTTCAACGCAGATTTTATAAACAACCTTTCTATTTTAAAATTATGAATAATAAAGAAGCAATTGCAAAAATTCTTGCTAAACAAACAAAACTAAAAGAAGATGAAATTTTATCTATTTTAGAAGTACCTTCAAACCCAGAATTAGGAGATATTGCTTTTCCATGTTTCAAACTTTCTAGTATTTATAAAAAAAATCCAATTGAAATTGCTAAAGAATTAGAATCAAAAATAAAAATTACAAAAGATTTAGAAAAAATAAAAGCAACAGGTCCTTACTTAAACTTCTTTTTAGAAAAATCAAACCTTGCTATTGAAGTTATCAAAAAAATTCTAAAAGAAAAAGAAAAATTTGGAACTGAAAAAAACAAACAAACAATTATGATTGAATTCCCATCACCTAATACAAACAAACCTTTACATTTAGGTCATTTAAGAAATATGTCCTTAGGAGAAAGTGTATCAAGAATTCTTGAACATAAAGGAAACAAAATTATTCGAGCAAACTTAAATAATGATCGTGGAGTTCATATTTGTAAATCTATGTATGCTTATGAAAAATGGGGCAAAAATAAAACTCCAGAAAGTGAAAAAATAAAATCAGATCATTTAATTGGAGATTATTATGTTATGTTTTCTAAGGCTGCAAAAGAAAATCCAGCCCTCGAAGAAGAAGCCCAAAAAATACTTCAAAAATGGGAATCAGGAGATAAAAAAACAATAGCCTTGTGGAAGAAAATGAATAAATGGGCTTTTGATGGATTCAAAGAAACCTACAAACTTTTTGGAATTAAACATGACAAACAATATTATGAAAGTGAGATTTATGGCCAAGGAAAAGAACTTGCACAAGAAGGATTAAATAAAAATATTTTTATAAAAAAAGATAATGCAATCATTGCAGACTTAACAGATGAAAAATTAGGTGAAAAAGTTATTCTAAGGGCTGATGGCACTTCAATTTACATTACCCAAGATATGTACTTAGCAATATTAAAAGATAAAGAATACAAATTAGATGGTTCTATATATGTAGTTGCAAATGAACAAGATTATCATTTTCAAGTTTTATTTACTATACTTAAAAAATTTGGATATAAATTCACAAAAAATCTCCATCATCTTTCTTATGGAATGGTCGAACTTCCAGAAGGAAGAATGAAATCAAGAGAAGGCACAGTAGTAGATGCAGATGATTTAATTTTAGAAACTCAAAAACTTGCAAAGACAGAAATAAAAAAAAGATTTCCAAAATTATCTGAAAAAGAATTAAACATTAGAAGTCTAAAAATTGCATTAAGTGCAATAAAATTCATGTTATTAAAAACAGACCATGTCAAAAATATTATTTTTAATCCAAATGAAGCAATAAGTTTCGAAGGGGATACAGGTCCTTATATTCAATATTCATATGCACGAGCAAGTTCTATATTAAAAAAATCTAAAAAAAAGCCTGAAATAAAATTAACCTCTAAAATACTTAAAGAAAAAGAAATATTATTAATTAAAAAATTAGCAGAATTCCCAGAAGTTATAGAGAATGCTCAAAGAAATTTATCACCTTCAATAATTTCAAATTACACATTAGAATTAGCCCATATTTTTAATGAATTTTATCATCAAACAAAAGTTCTTGATTCCGAAAATGAGATTTTCCTTTTAGCCTTAGTTGAATCATTTAGGATTGTTTGCAAAAAATCATTATATTTATTAGGTATTGAAACTGTCGAAGAAATGTAAAATGGAAATCTATGCTAAAGGCAAACGTTCTTTTATTTATAAAAAAGGGAATATAATAATAAAAAAGATTAGACCAGATACAACTGCAATTAATCGTCTAGAAAATGAAGCACATTGGTTAAAAATTCTCAATAAACATAAAATAGGCCCAAAGTTTATCAAACTAGAATCAGATGCATTATTTATGGAATTCATTGAAGGCACTCCATTAGTCAAATATAACTGCCCAAAAAAAGAATTAAAAATTCTTCTTAAAGATTTACTAGAACAATGTTATATTTTAGACAAATTAAAAGTAAACAAACTAGAAATGCATCA
Organism: Candidatus Woesearchaeota archaeon; assembly: GCA_018302165.1. GTDB lineage: Archaea > Nanobdellota > Nanobdellia > SCGC-AAA011-G17 > GW2011-AR17 > JAGVZZ01. Next base: position 1,895 of record JAGWAA010000012.1, on the reverse strand, counting down.
CCCAATCAAACATGTAATAGTTAGAAAAAATAAAATAATTTTAATTGATTTTGAACGTTGCAAATTAACAGAAAACCCAAAAAATATAACCCAAGTTTGCCAATTCATAGCACGCAATTACAAGCTTCCAAACATTCTAGAAAAAGCAAAAGAATATAAACAAACATATTCGAAAAAATCCTTTGAAGAAATATGCAAAACATTGACCAACATTACATGATTGATATCCCATTATTAATTAAAATAACAAATATTGCAGACCTTCATAAAAATGATTTAGTTTTAGAAATAGGCCCAGGTACTGGTTACTTAACAAGATATCTTCAGAAAATAGCAAAGAAAATTTTTGTCATCGAAAAAGACTCAGAACTTCTAAAAGAACTTAAAGAAAAATTTTCAGACAATAAAAATATTACTTATTTAGAAGGCGATGCTACCAAGTTGGAATTTCCAGAATTTACTAAATGTGTTTCAAATTTACCTTATACAATTTGTGAACCATTGATGTGGCGCTTTACAAGAGAAAAATTTGAAATGTTAGTTTTTGTAGTACCATTAACCTTCGCTGAAAGTTTAACTGGAAAAAATCCTTCAAGATTAAAACTATTATCAGATGCATTTTATGATGTAGAAATAATTCAAAAGGTTGGCCCAGAATCATTCTATCCAAAACCTAAAACTGAATCTGCATTAATTAAAATTTTACCTAAAGAAGGCAATTTCTTTTTAAGAGAATTTTTTATTCAATACGACAAAAAAACCAAGAATGCATTAAGAGAAATTTTAATAAAATCTGGTATGACTAAATCAGAATCTAATGAATATATTTCTTTAAGATTAAAACCTTCAATTCAAGACAAAAATATAGTTAATCTTTCATTAATAGAAATAAAAGAAATAATAAAATTATTTGCTCAGTAAACTATATTAAATCAACTAGTCTAATAAAAAACATGAAAGCATCAGATAAAACTAAAGATATTGCAAGAGAAAGAATTTCTATATTATTCGAGCAAGCAGATTTAGTCTTTAAAAAAAATAAACCTTTAGCCAATCGTTATGTATCACTAGCAAGAAAAATTGCTATGAAAACAAATATTAGATTAACTAAAGTTCAAAAGAAAAAATTCTGTAATCACTGTTACTCATTCTTAAAACCAGGAATAAATTCTAGAGTAAGAATCAATAATAATAAACTAATTATTTACTGTTCAGAATGCAAAAAATATACACGAATGCAACTTTAATCCTGGAATACTGGTCCAAAACAATAATCATCAGGAATATCATCAACTATTCGATCCAACTTAAGAGAAACATCCAAAAATCTTCCAACATATTTTGTTAAAACAAATCTATCCAAAGGTTTCAGAGCATAGCTATGCTCGCTTTCTATTCCATGAATAAGAATATCAATCACATCTTTTTCTTGAGTTGATATAAAACATAAATGTGCACCCTTACTTTGTAATCCTTTCAAAGTATCCAAATAAAATTTTTCATATAAAATGTTAACAATATTTTTAGTGACGGGGACGTAGCTCTTCCTAATTTATATTTATTAAATTTGTAATTTAAAATATAATCTCCCCACTCTTTCTTTATAGTCATTGAATTAGAGTGCGGATTAAATCTCGGAACAATTCCAGATTCATAAAAGTCTCCTGAAATCTTCATATCTTCTGCTTGCCACAATAACAATCTCTCATCCCATGGACACCTCTTCCATACAGATTTTTTTATGATGCACAATGCAGCAATATTAACATTCCTATCCCAATCAGCATAATCTAAACTGCCGCCAGCCCCAGTAAATGGATATTTCGAGAAAGGCCTCAAAGGAATACCATAAGTTATCCAATCCAAAGCGCGCCTTCCAAGCGGATCATGCATGA
>JAGWAA010000011.1 GCA_018302165.1 Candidatus Woesearchaeota archaeon | reverse complement strand
GAAGCTGGGAAGATTTAATAAAATTATACAAGGGTACTGAAGTTTACAAATTATTAGAGAAAATAAAAAATGGACAAATTAAAGTTGCATATAAACCGCAAGCAGTTGATTTAATTGTAAATAAATCCGAAGGGAAAGTTATTGATATGCTTAGAAAAGTGGATCAAAGAAATAAATTGGATTTTATTGTCAAGGAATTAACAATGGAAAGTATTCTAGATAGAGAATTAAGCCAATTATCAGGTGGAGAAATGCAAAGAGTTGCTATTGCTGCAACAATTTTGAAAGAAGCAGACCTGTATATATTTGATGAACCGGCATCATTCTTAGATATTACTTTTAGAATAAAAGCTGCAAGGATGATTAAAACATTAGCATAGTAATTGAACATGATTTAGCAACATTAGATTTTATTTCTGATCAAATGCAAATTCTCTATGGGGAGCCTGCTGTTTATGGAATAATTTCACAATTGAAACAAGTTCGTCGAGGAATAAATGAATATTTAGATGGATATTTACCAGATGATAATGTTAAATTTAGAAATTATAAGATTATTTTTAACAAAGGAATTGAGAAACATACAAAACAACCAGTGCATTTTTCATGGAATAATTTAGAAAAAGATTTTGGAAGCTTTAAAATTAAAATAAATGAAGGAAGCATTCAACGAACGGACGTATTAACAATAACAGGGCCAAACGGACTTGGAAAGACTACATTTTTGAAGATGATTGCAGGAATGATAAAACCAGACAAAGGAACTATCGAGAAAAAAATTAAAATTGCTTACAAACCACAAGACTTGACTTCAGATGCAGGAACAGTTATTGAATGGTTGAATAAATTTTCTAAGAACAATGAAAGTGGATGGTTTAAACAGAATATTTTAGAAAAATTAAATTTGAAAAAGATATTGAATAATTATATTTCTGAACTTTCTGGAGGAGAACTTCAAAAAGTTTACATTGCAATAACATTATCGCAAAATGCGGATGTTTATGCATTCGACGAACCGTCTGCATTCATTGATGTAGAAGATAGGTTGACTGTTGCAGAAGTAATTAAAGATTTTATGCTAGTAAATGAAAAATGTGCAATCGTTGTTGATCACGATGTGCAGTTTTTAGATTATGTTGGGGATGCAATGTTAGTGTTCAAAGGAATTCCAGGTGTTGAAGGGCATGTTATTGGGCCTTTATCTAAGAAAGAAGGTATGAATGAAGTTCTAAAAATGTTGGATATTACTTATAGAATGGATAAAGAATCTGGAAGACCAAGAATCAATCAATTAGGATCACAATTAGATATTGAACAAAAAAAGAAAAATAAATATTATTATGCTTAGAAATTCCAACCTTCTAAATCCTTTTGAAATTTGGGTTTTACAACTTTCTCAATATGAGCTTCAACTTCTTCAATTGTGTTGAATCGAAGTTTTTCACCTTCTTCATCAGCATTTTTAACACAAGTATCAAGCTTATGGTCTTTACAAATCAAAGGCCTTTTTCCATAAATAATACATTTGTTATCTTTATCTAACTTAGAACAATTTGTTTGAATTTCAACCAACCAATCATCTTCGTCATCTACGTAGACTGCAATATTTTCATGAGCAACCATCCATCTAATTTCATCCCAATCTTCAATAGTTTTGGGTTCGTCAATTCCAACGCATATTTCTTTACAACATGCACCATTACATTCATTACAAGTAGCCATATTTGTGCTATTAAAAAATTAAGAGTTTAAATAATTTAGTATGTCCAAAAAGAGATTCTTGACTTACTCATCTTTTTATAAAAATCTAATTCTGGATAAATATTTTTAGTTTCAAAAAGCAAAATATTCAAACCTTCCCAAAAAGAAAACCAACCAGCTGGTTCAAGAAGAACTATTAAAAAACTTAGGGTTAATGTACTTCCTTGAAATTTAAATAGTATAAAAGTAGTTACTAACATGATTATAATCCCTGTAAAAGTAAACATAAACCCCTTACGAAGAATTTTAAATTTTTCATGAAGTTGAATATTATAATGGTGAATAAAATGGTCTCTAAGACGTTTTCGTATTATTTTTTCTAAAGGTAATTTTCTTTCTTTAGCAGGGAGTAAAAACTTTAATTCTAAGTCTTCAATAACCTTATCATAACTAGCTCTTCTTGCTTCTAATAAAAAATCATCAGAGAGTGCACGATGAGAATAAGGTCTTGGATCAAAGTCAGAGAATATATCATCATAATCATCTAAAATTAAACTAATTTCAGACTTTTTTAAGAGTGTTTTAGGATCTTGAATAAATGTATATTTCTTTTTCACATACGACTTATAACAAGCTAAACTTTTAAAGGTTTCTTTCAAGAAGAATATTTTTTGAGTAATACTTGAGAATTATAATTGCTGAAACAACTACCATAACCAAAGAAAGCCATTGACCCATTGTTAAACTTAAATAAACCATTTCATCCCTAAAAAAATCTATACTAAAACGACCTAAACCCATAAGTAAAATTGCCAACCAAAAAATAAAACCTTCCTTAAAATTATAATTTTTCTGCAGATAAATTAATATTCCAACAAATGTGAATCTTTTAATTGCAGAGTATAATTGGTAAGGATGCCTACAAAATCCATCACCAAAATTAAAACACCAAGGTACAGAAGTAATTGTGCCAACCAACTCGCCATTAATGAAATTTGCAATTCTACCAAAAGCTAAAGCAATTAGACTAGGGATTATAAGAAAATCTGCTAGTTTATAGAAGGAAATTTTATTTTTTTTAGAGAATAAATAACCTGCAAGGATTGTTCCAACTAAACCACCATGAAAAGACATTCCACCCTCCCAAATAAAAAATATCTTCCAGGGTTGAGATAAGTAATATGAAGGTTCCCAAAATATAATATGGAATAATCTAGAACCAATTAAAACTCCGAGCATTAAAAAATAGATTAAGTCATAAACACCATCCTTAGAAAGTGAAAGTTTATCCCTATACTTCAAAAGAAGAAAAGTTACCAAAATAAACCCTAAAACATAGACTAAACCATAATACCTAATTTCGATGGGACCGAGGGAAAATAATACTGGATCAATACTAAAATTTAGCATAATTTGATTATTATACTGGAGTATATAAAATTATCCTCGAGGAAACATAAGGTTTATATACTTATATCGTCTATAAAATATTATCAAAAATTGAGGTGACTAAAAAAATGGCAAAAGTTTTATGTAAGTGCGGCATTAAAAGAGAATCAGGATATTTATACTTTGTTAACAAACAAGGACATGCTGCAAGAGTTAAAATGAAAAGACCTGGTATGAAAGGTGGATTCAAACAAGAAGTATTAGAAAAATGTGGTATTAAAAGAGAATCAGGTATGCTGTATTTTATTGACAAACAAGGTAATGTAGCTTGTGTTGCAATGGCTAGAGGCGGCAGAAAGAAAAAAACCACTAAAAAAACAGTTAAGAAAGCTAAGAAAAGAAATTAATCTTCTTTTTTAATTTTTTTTTTAAAAATTACATTCTTTATTATTACAATCATTAGAAATATTTGTTTGTTTTTGAATGTTTAAAATTTGAGAATCTTTAGATCCATAACGGTAAACTGTAATCCCTTTACATTTAGATTTCCATGCAAGCATATAAGCTCTTTTTATATCACCAATTGTTGCATTGTTTGGAAGATTAATTGTTTTTGAAACAGCATTATCAACATATGCCTGGAAAACAGATTGAATTTTAATATGCCATTCTAAAGAAATATCTAATGCAGTAACAAAAAGATTTTTTATATCTTTAGGAATTTCTTTGAATTCTTTAATTGAACCGGTTTGAGAAATTTTTAACATTAATTCTTTTGAATAAAAACCATGATATCTTGCAATATTTTCAAAACTTTTATTAGATTCAAATAATTCTAGACCACCTAAAGCTTTTCTAACATAAGAAATTGCAAACAGAGGTTCAATACCTGAAGAGCAATTTGCAATTAAACTAATACTACCTGTTGGTGCAATAGAAAGTAATGTTGCATTTCTTCTTTTTTTCTTTAAATTAGATTTATGAAAATTAGGGAAGACTCCTTTTTCTTTAGCAAGTTTTTCTGAGGTTAATTCAGCATGTTTTTTTATGAAAGACATTAATTCTTTTGCTTGGTCAATAGCTTCTTCAGAATCATATTTGATTCCTAATTCTAAGAGCATATCAGCCCAACCCATAACTCCTAAACCTATTTTTCTATTTGCATGAGAAATTATTTCAATTTCTTTTGTAGGATATTTGTTAATCGTAACCACATTGTCTAAGAACCTAATAGATAATTCTATAGTATTTGCTAGCTTTGGCCAATCGATATGTTTATTGTGAATCATATGTGAAAGATTAATCGATCCTAGAACACAAGATTCATTAGAAAGTAATGGGATTTCACCACAAGGATTTGTAGATTCTATTTTTCCAAGTTTATTTAATGAATGTTTTTTATTTATTTCATCAATAAAAATTAAACCTGGATCTCCAGACTGCCAAGCATTTGTACAAATGTAGTCAAATATCTCTCGAGAACGAAGTTTGTTTTTTCCAATTTTAGAATAAGAATTATTAATAACTGAATGCATAAAATCATCAGTAATTGCAATAGATAAATTAAAGTTCTGTAAAGAGCCATGAGATTTTTCCGAGATAAATTCGAAAATATCTGGATGATTAATATTCAGAATACCCATGTTTGCACCACGACGAATACCACCTTGTTTTATCACATCACAAGACTTGTCAAATAAATGCATGAATGAAACTGGACCTGAAGCAAATCTGCCTGTTGAAGAAATTATTGAATTTTTAGGACGAATATGAGAAAATGAATAACCTACACCCCCACCACTCTGGAAAATTTGTGCAGATTTTTTTAATGAATCATAAATACCTTCCAATGAATCAGGAATATCTAAAACAAAACAAGCTGCAAGTTGGTTTAATGTTCCTGAATTTGCTAAACAAGGAGTATTAGGAAGGAAATCTAAATTATTCAATAATTTATAAAATTCTTCAGAGTATTTTTTTCGTAAATTTTTCTTTTCTGCAGAAGCTATATAATTAGCAACACGATGAAATAATTGATCCGGATTTTCAATAATTTTCCCTTCTTTATTTCTCTTTAAATAACGAGAACTTAAGATGATTAAAGCATTATGAGAAATATTATTTGTGGGAGTTTTAATAAATTCTTTTAGTTCTAAATTTAATTTTTTAAAAATAGCATAAGATTTCGCAATGTCTTTCATATTTAATTCAATAAGTGAATCTTCAACTATATCTCTTAAATCAGAAGTTGAGAAAATTAATTTGTGAGAAGACATTTTATTTAGTATATGATTTAATACTTTTTCAGATTCATCCTTATGAGAAACATCTTTCATAGCACGAAGAATTGAAATTCTTAATTTGTGAGCATCAAATGGCCTAAGTTCACCAGATCTCTTTTTTACATATGAAAGCATGATATAATTTATAGAAAGAAGATTTAAATAGCTTACTAGTTAAAAAAATAAAAATTAATTTTTTTCAAATGCACCAGCAACAATCAATGGGAATACTATAGTTGCATCTGCATGAATTTTCACATAATCAGCTTTGATATTTACTTTTCCCCAAGACATTGCTTCTTCAGCTGTCGCACCAGAATCAGAACCATCATACTCTTCTGAAGTATTGATATAAACGGCATAATCTAAACCTTCTCTGAAAATATTTGCATTTAAAATGAAATGTTTTATAACTCCTGCACCCAAAATAATAGCACTAGACTTTTCTGCATTCAATGCTAAATCAATAATTACCTTTGAATCTTTGGTTATATCAATCATAAAATCAGGATTTCTTTGTTTCATAAAATAAACTAAATCACCAAAAGAACCATCCATAATCGCAGGACAAAATACTGGAATATTATTCTTATATGCCCAATAAAGAATTGATTCATCAAAATTTTTTTCTTTGCTAATCTCTTTTCCAAGCTCCCTAGTTATATCTAAAGAACTATGAACTATATCTTTCTTTTGTTCTTTGTATAATCTATCTAAAAAAGGGTTTATGAATTTTTCAAAATATAGATAACGGTCATTTGGAATAAAAACATTTCCTGCACGATTAATTCCTTTTTCAAACAAACTACGACCACTAACATTGAAAACTCCAATATGGAAAGGTTTCAAAACTTTGATTATATCTTCTTCAATTCCACCACCTGTTGTTACAAGTGCATGTACTAATTTATGTTGAACTAAGAAACGAATTATATCTCTTACACCAGAAGTGACCATATTGGATGTATAACCCAAAAAAATGGTTGAATTACTTTTTTGCATTTCTTTACATATATCTATTCCTCTAGAAATATTTGAAGCTTGAAAACCTGTAGTTGCATAACTATTTAAAAACTTTTTAAAATCAAATTCATCGTCGAAATTATACCCTTTAACTTTAGGAAGATGTGCAACATCAGGTGTTGGTGCAATCTGATACGGTTTTTGATCACTATATTGTTTTATTTTTTTAGCCATATTATTTTACCATCCTTTAGGATTAATAAATTTATTTGAAGCTGCGAAAGCTTTGTGCCGAAGAATATAAAATGATAACTAACTACCAGAAAGTTTTACAAAGTCTAAATATTTCTTAATTAACATACAATTTTTTGTTTTTAATTTGTTTAAATAGGTTTCTATTAGTTTTTTAGAAAATTTAATAAAGTAAATTAACTTTTAAAATCAAGAGGTGGTATTATGGCTACAAAGAAAGTAAAAAATGATAGTAACATTTGGGCATTTTTAGGAGTATTCTTGGGGTGGATTGGATTTTTAATAATTCTATTAACCAGAAAGGAAGACAAATTTGCAATGTTCTATGCGAAGTATGGTTTGATATTATCCATTGCATGGGTAGTTGTTTTATTGGTAGGTATGCTTCCAATTATTGGTTGGCTAGTGTATATAGTCGGGGGAATTATCTTATTGATAGTATGGGTGATTTCATTTATCTCTGCTCTGTCTGGTAAAGAAAAAAGATTCCCAATATTGAGTGATCTTGCTGATAAGATAACAATTTAATTTTTTTTATTTTTTCAAAAAGTTTATAAAATATATTCTCTATTAAATTGATATGAAAAAAAATCATAAAAAAAAGAAGTCGAATAAAGGTTTAGCAATTCTGTATTCATTGCTGAATATAATAGTATTGCCAGGATTAGGAACTTTAATCTCAAAAAAGTTTAATGTGGGGATTATGCAAATAATTTTATCATTAGTGGGATTAGCATTAATGTATGTCATGCCTGCAGCAGCATTAATTGTATTAATAGCATGGATTTGGGCTTTAATTAGTTCTATAAAAATTATTATAGAGGCTTGGAAATAAAAATGGCAAAAAAAGAAGTAAGTTGGCTTTTAGTTTTGTTAATGTCGATTTTATTTGGTGCATTAGGCGTCGATAGATTTATTCTAGGAAAAGTTGGTACAGGTGTATTAAAATTATTAATTACTGTAGTAACTTTAGGATTAGCTGGATGGATCTGGTGGTTAATTGATATAATTTTAATTGCACAAAAATATCCATTCAAAGATATAAAGTGGGTTGAATAAACTTTTTTTATTTTCTAAAATAGATTTTTTTATTTCTATTTTCTATCCAATAGTTTTAAATATGATTTATTCTTATGAATATTATTATCATTGGAGGTGAAATGATGGTAAAGTTGATTAAAAGAGGAGACAAATATAAGCCAGCTAAATTAAAAGCTTCAATTATGAAAGCAGGTGCAAATAGTTCAGTAGCAAATACAATTGTTAAAACAATAAAAGTCAAACAAGGTATGTCTACACTTCATTTAAGAAAATTAGTTTTGGCTAAATTATTAAAATTGGCTCCTGGTGCAGCTAAAAGATACAGAGCACATAAAAAAAGAAGATAAATTTTTTATTTATTTTTTTAATTTAAGATGGAAATTTATATTTGAAGAAGATATAATGAATAGTAAAACTTAAAGAAGAAACAAAATTTTATTTTAACCATTGTTGTTTTGCTTTTTTAATTGCTTTATCAATAGAAATAGTGTTCTTAGAAGATAATAAAAATTTCTTTAACAGTGAAGTTTTAGATTTCATAAATCTAATAATGTCTCTTAAAGATATAAGATTTTGCATTAAAAACCTTTAAAAATACACTAAATACATCATTTTTATGGTTTTAGACAAACTTGGAAGCTCGTTGAAGAATACATTAGCTAAGATAGCTAAAAGTATGTTTGTTGATGAAAGAATAATCAATGAACTAGTCAAAGATATCCAAAAAGCTCTGTTACAAGCAGATGTTAATGTTAAGCTAGTATTTGAGTTAACTAATTCCATTAAAAAAAGAGCATTAGCAGAAAAAACTCCTGCCGGTGTTTCTCAAAGAGAGTATTTGATTAAAATTGTGTATGAAGAATTGGTTAAATTTTTAGGTGGAGAAAAGAATGAGATTGTTATTGATAAGACAAAAAAACCTTTTAAAATAATGATGGTTGGTTTGTATGGTAGTGGTAAATGTGTCCATAAGGATAGTAGAATTGTTCTTTCAGATGGCAATATATCTCGAATAGAAGACTTTTATGAGAAATATAAAACTAAACAAGAAAAGATTGATGATGGGTGGATTGTTGATTTAGAGAAGGAAAATGTTTTTGTTCCATCTTTTAATCCAAAAACAATGAAAATTGAAACCAAAAAAATTACACATTTATGGAAATTAGATGGGAAGGAACTATTACAAGTTTATTTAGATAATGGAAATGATTTTAATGTTAAAGTTACTCCTGAGCATCCATTCTTTGTCTTAAGAGGAAACGAAGTTGTTCAAATCAGAGCTGAACAATTGACGGAAGATGACTACATTGCAGTCCCAAAAAATTATCTAATTGAAGGAAAAGAGCAGTATTTATTTGAGGATTTAAAGATATTAAATTTGGACATTAAATATAAACTTGACTATGTTAAAGGTGATGTTCAAAATAAAATATTGCCAAAACTCACATTCAAAAGAGACTATTGTAAACTAACACAGAATTTGAAAAAAGGTATTACTCCAATATCTTTAATTGATAATTATTCTGAGAAAGAATTAATGATTAAAAAAATAAAAGCTACTAAATTTATTAATTTTCCAACATATCTAACGGATGATCTAGCTGAGTTCTTAGGATATGTAATGGGAGATGGACATTTGGATAAAGAGGGGAAATATGTTGAAATTACAACAGAAAACCCTGAAATAAAAAATAGAGTCATTGAACTTTCAAAAAAAATATTTGGACTGGAAGTTTATGTAAAAAAGGATCCTAGAACTAAGAAAACTGAACATTTGATTATAAGTTCTACAACTTTAATAGAAATAATCCATAAAATATTTGGGATTCCTCTAGGAAAAAAAGGGAAATTATTATCTATATCTAAAGTTATTTTTGAATCAAAAAATTCGATAATACAGAAATTTCTTAAAGCTTATTTTGATTGTGATGCATATGCAGCTTTGGATCATAGAGAAATAGAATTCTCTTCTGAAAGTAGAATAATAGCTTTGCAAATAGCGAGTTTATTACAAAGATTTGGAATTGCATCATCTTTATCAAAAAAGTACATAAATAAAATACCTTATTGGAGAATTCATATTACAGCTAGATATGCTGAAATTTATCAAGAAAAAATTGGGTTTATAATAAAACATAAAAAAGAAAGAAGTGAAAAATATAAATTAATTGGTAGTATTCAAGGTTGTGGCAAACAAGATATGATTCCTTTAGGGAATTGTCTTAGAGAATTAAGATTTGCATTAGGATTTACTATTGGAGAAATTCAAAAAAATGTTTCTAGCTATGGAATTTATGAAAAAACAGGGTGGATTTCAAGAGAAAGTTTAATGAAATTGGTTGCAGTTTATCAAATGAATAAAAAAGGGAATCTAAAAAAAATACTTGAAGCTATAAGAGAAAATACAACTTTACAATTAGATAATTATTTTGTAAATGGATTTTTAGATTATTTAATAAATAAAGAATTAGTTTATGTAAGTAATGGACAATTAATTTTGACAGAAAAAGCAAGAGACTATTTAGTTTTACGAACAGAGAGTAGAAATCTATTAGATTTTTTTGAATTAATTGTTAATTCAGATATAAATTGGATGAAAGTAAGAAAAATAGAGAATCATGGTTATGAAGAATTTGTTTATGATTTAACAGTCGAAGAAAATCATAGTTTTATTGCAGATAATATCATTGTTCATAATACAACTTCAATTGGAAAAATTGCAAGATATTATTCTAATAGAGGATTCAAAGTTGCAGCCATTGGATTAGATGTTCATAGACCTGCAGCACCATTACAATTACAACAAATTTGTGATAAAATCAAAGTTCAGTGTTTTATTGATGAAAAAGAAAAGAATGCATTAAAAATTTATAAAAAATTTGAAAAAGATTTCAAGGATTATGATTTATTGATTATCGATACTGCTGGACGGGATGCATTGTCAGAGGATTTAGTTAAAGAAATTACTGAGTTAAATAATTATATCAAAGCAGATGAAAATTTACTTGTAATCTCGGCAGACATCGGACAAGCTGCACAGAAGCAAGCAGAAAGTTTTCATAATTCTTGTGGTGTTAATGGAGTTGTTGTCAGTAAATTAGATGGAACTGCTAAAGGTGGAGGTGCATTAAGTGCATGTGCAGTTACCAAAGCGCCGATTAAATTTATTGGAATTGGAGAGAAACCTGAAGATATTGAAGTGTTTAATCCGAAAGGGTTTGTTGGAAGATTATTAGGGATGGGGGATCTTGAAGCTTTGCTTGAGAAAGCAAGAGAAGCCATTGATGAAAATACAGCTGAAGACCTTGGAAAGAAAATGCTGAAAGGGGATTTTAATTTTTTAGATTTATATGAACAAATGTCAGCAATGAGTAAAATGGGACCATTATCAAAAATCGTCGAGATGATTCCAGGATTCGGAGGAGCTAAAATTCCCAAAGAAATGCTTGAAGGACAAGAAGGGAAATTAAAAAAGTGGAAGCATATGATGCAATCCATGACAAAAGAAGAACTTGAAGATCCTGAAATAATTACCAAAGATAGAATAGAGAGAATTGCTAAAGGCTCTGGATGTACTGTTACTGAAGTAAGGGAGTTATTGAAGCAATACAAGGAAACTAAAAAAATGATGAAGATGTTAGGTGGTTCTGAAGATCCAACTAAGCTTATGAAAAAATTTAAAGGAAAAATGCCTAAAGGTTTTGGAGCATGAAATTAATACAACAAGGTGCTGAAGCGAAAATATTTCTTGAAAATAATGTTATTGTAAAAGAAAGAATTAAAAAAAATTATAGATGTGAGGAAATTGATTTACATATTAGAAAAACTAATACTCGAAAAGAAGCGAAATTACTGGACAAAGCAAGAGAGCAAGTTCCTACACCAAAAGTTTTGAATGTT
>JAGWAA010000010.1 GCA_018302165.1 Candidatus Woesearchaeota archaeon | reverse complement strand
AAAAATATAAAAAAATTAAAGTCTTTTCTTTTTCTTGACTTTAGTTTTCAAAGTTTTTTCGGTTTTTCTAGCAGCCATTTCAAGTTTTTTCAACTCTTTTTCGAGCATAATCAAACTCTTTCTAGATATTGCTAGAGCTTCCCTACTTGCTGCTTTTGCACTGCTTGCAATTTTCGCTTTATTAACCATGAACTCTTTTTCGTTCTCTTCCCCTTTCTTAATTAATCTTTTAAGTTTCTCTTTAATTGTCGCAATAGCACCAATCCCAACAAGTCCAACTTCTCTTATTTTGCTCACTGGTTCATCCCCCCTTTTTTTATCATTGAAATAATGATTATCAAAAGCATTATCATAGAAATGCTTCCACTGATTATTCCAAGCAAAGGTATATTATAATACTTTGGTTCTACCCCTGTTGCAACAAATAATCCGGTAGCAATTAATAATCCTCCAATAATTAGCCCATAAGTAACTCTCTTGCTTGAAATATTTAATTCTTGATTTAATTCTCCCAATTCTTTATGATCAACTTCTAATTTAATTTTAGTACCTCTTCTAATTACTCTTAGCATACCTCTAAGATCACTTGGAAATCGTTTCAAATTTAATCCAATATCAAAAATATTTTTTTTAAATGAATCATAAATTATTTTTGGGTTTCTTTCTTTTTTTACTAATTTGTCAACTTCTTCTTTACATACTTCAATAAAATTTGAGTCTGGATATAATTGTTTCCCAAAAGCTTCCGCAGTAATCACAGCTTTAGATAATAATACAAAATTGGTTGGTAAATTTAATTCATACTTTCTTGCAAGCTCAAAAGTATTAGTAAAGAATCTTTTCATATTCATTTGTTTTAATGAACTTCCTTTGAATTCTGCCCAAGCTTCAAATAAATCTTCTTTGAATTTATATCTGGTGATAATCTTCCAACAATTCCAAAGTCTAATAATGCAACTTTTGCATCTTTTGTCCAAAAAATATTTCCTGGGTGTGGGTCAGCATGAAATATTCTCATTTCTAATACTTGTGTGAGCATACTTTTGTATACTAACATAGCAATTTTTTTCTTTTGTTCAACACCTAAATCATCAATGACAGAAATTTTTCTTCCATCTATATATTCCATGGTTAAAATTCTTTTAGTTGTACAATCCCAATAGACTTTTGGAATTTTAATGTGCGAATGATACTTATAATGATTATAGAATATATCAATATTTTTTGCTTCTGTTTGATAATCCATTTCTTTGATAGTATAATCTCTAAATTGTTTTACTAATTCTTTTGGCTTGAATATTTTGAAATCTGGCCAATATTTTTCAGCTTCTTCAGCAATAAAATCCATTAAATCAATATCTGCTTCAAATATTTTTTTTATGTCTGGCCTTTGAACTTTTACTGCAACAACTTCTCCCGTTTTTAATTTTGCTTTATGTACTTGCCCAACTGAGGCTGCAGCAATTGGAGTCTCATCAAATTCATCAAATATTTTGTTTATAGGCTTCCCAAATTCTTCCTGAATAATTTTTCTAACTTGGTACATTGGAAATGGTTTAACAGAATCTTGTAATTTTGAAAATTCATCACAATATTCTTGTGGAATCAAATCTGAACGCAATGAAAGCATCTGTCCTAGTTTAACAAACGCTCCACCAGCTTCTTCTAAAACAATCCTTAATCTTTCAGCAGTACTTCCATGTAACTCTTTTTTTGATTTGATATTTAATTTTTCCCCAAAATGCATTGGTGTATTGAAATGTAATCTTCCAATAACATCATCAAATCCCTCTCTTATCAAAAGTTCAATTATTACTCTTAACCTAGAAAATCTTTTGATTGCACCTATAAAACCCATATAATATTTTAACTTCTTTGAATTTAAAAACATTATTATTCAAAATAATCCCATTCCACTAATAAAAAGCCCAATTGCTATAAACAAGGTTAAAAAATAAACCCCTTTATTCCAATCAAAAACTTTTTTCCCATCAAGAACCCATAATGGAATCAAATTAAATAATGCTAACCAAGAATTAACTAAAAATCCAAATGCAAATAATTCACTAAAGAATCCATTAGTTATGATCATATTTAAGATTAAAAATATAATTGCTAGAAAGATATTCACTAATGGCCCAGCAATAGAAATAATCCCATTCTTTTCTTTGCTTATGCGTCCTGCAATCATTACCGCTCCAGGAGCTGCAAATATAACTCCTAAGAAAGATGTTAATACTGCTAGAAAAAGCATAAAGTTATCGGCTCTGAATTCTGCAAAACATCCATATCTTTGTGCAACAATTTTATGTCCTAATTCATGAAGTAAAAATCCTGTCCCAACTGTAAATGCAGCAAGAATAAAACTTTTGAATAAAGTTAATCCAAAAACTCCTCCTGATAAAACTATACCAAAAGCTATAGAAATAAATAGCCAAGCTTTTCCTAAATCTCTAAGTTCTATTTTTGAAAATTTTATTTGCATTGTTTAAAATGATTATTTGAGATATATAAAAGTTACTTTTAAGAAAAGTTTAAAAACATTCCTACTTCAAATTTCGAGATGAATAATTTAGTTGTAATCAAAGAGTCAAAAGTTCATGGCAAAGGTGTTTTTGCAGTTCAAGATATTAAGAAAGGAACAAAAGTTATTGAATATCTTGGAGAAAAAATATCTCACGCTGAAGGCGAAAGAAGATCTCATTTAACTTTAGAGGATTCCAAGAATGATTCTGAAAAAGGCGCAGTTTATATTTTTGAATTAAACGATGAGTATTCTTTAGATGGAAATCTCCCAAATAATGATGCTAAATATTTTAATAATTCCTGCAGTCCTAATTGCAAAGCTGAATTTGAAAATGATCGAATTTGGTTTGTATCTAAAAGAAATATCAAAAAAGGTGAAGAGCTAAACATTAATTATTGTTATACTTACAAAGAAAGTCTTGATCATCCCTGTAAATGTAGCAGCAAAAAATGTATGGGTTATATAGTAGAACCTCGTGAAAAAAAGAAATTACTAAAATTAATAGAATCATTAAAAAAATAATTTAATCATGTGCATAAACAAATAACATTTTTTTCTTATCATCTAATCTTGCAAAGAATTGTCTTTCAAATTGTATTATTTCTCCTTCCTTCAAATCTCTTAATGCTCCTTCTCCTTTACCTTTGATAATCTCCCCATTATCCATTAATACTTGAACATTAACTGCATCTTCTACAGGTACAGCATGGATAATTTTTGCACCTAATTTTTGGTCATATTTTTCAGAAATAAATTCATTATTTTTAAAATTAAAAATATGCATGAATCTATAAATCTCATTTTTTTTAATTACATCATGGATATAGAATTCTTTCCCAATTTTTATTTTTTTCATTCCTAATTTTTTATTCTCTGGATGTAACGGAACTTCAATTTTTTTTACTTCATTTTCAATTTTAATTTTACAATTTCCTTTTACAAAGAAAAATCTTTTTGCAATAGGATCAATTATTTCTCTATTATAGGAATAAATAATTTTAAAATAATCTGCACCATCCATTTTTTTATCTACTTGTGATAACCCTACTTCTTTAGTAAATCTCAATAATGCTTCTGGTTGTATTCCTCTTCTTTTTAATGCTGCCAAGAATGGTAATCTAACATCATCCCATCCTTTAAATTCCCCCTTCTTTATTTTCTCTTTTGTTTTTGAACATGAAATTTCAATCCCTTCAAAATTATATCTCCCCACAAAATATGTATGAGGGAACTTTTTTCCTAATGCTTGATATATTTTTTCTTGTCTTTTTGCATTATCCATATGATCTTTTGCTCTGATTATATGTGTCATTCCTGCTTCAATATCATCAACAGTTACACATAAATTCATTAATGGCCAAACTCTATATTTCATTCCTTGCCTAGGATGTTTACTATCATTAATTCTAACTAGTGGGAAATCTCTCATTGCAGGATTATTATCTTGCATACCTGATTTGAACCTTAAAACTGCTTCACCTTCTTTGAATCCTTTTTTCTTATCAAACATTCTTTCCCATCTTTCTATCTGTTCTTTCACACTTAAACTTCTACAAGGACAGTTTAAAGTTTTAGTAACATATTCTCTAAATTCCTCTTGACTACAAGTACAAACATAACAAGAATTCATTTCAATCAATTTTCTTGCATAATCATAGTAAATCTGCATTCTATCTGATTGTATCCAAACTTCAGAAACATTCCCAAATATCCATTCTGCTTCTTCAGGAATCATTTTGTAAGCATCTAAATCAATATTATCTGAATTAGTATCTTCTATCCTTAGAATAAATTTTCCATTATACTTTTTACAATATAAGCTAGTTAGACCTCCAGTCATTGCATGCCCAATATGCATTGGTCCTGAAGGTTTCTTTTCTTCAAGTAATTCAGGAGCAATTTTTTTCAATTCTTTTTTTTGTTCTTCTAAACTCATTTTATTTACTTTAGTAACAATCTCTTGAACTTTTTTAGAAACTTCTCCAGCTTTCTTTTTCAATTCTGGATTATTAGAAAATAATTGCCCTATGACTGATCCTGGATTTGCCTTACCTTCAAATTTTAAAGCATTGTGCAAAGCATACTTTCGAATATCTTGCTCCATTACATTAAAATTTACAATCGGAATATATAAATATATCTGTATATAATACCTTTCTATGCAGAAATTAAACTTTCTAAATACCAGAGACCGTAAAGAACTTTTCAATAAATTAAAAGACCAGTTTGATTTTCAAGCTGAGCTTGATTGTTTATTTTTTGAAGGATCAGATAACAAAATTTTTCTTTTGAGTAAAGATTTTGCTAAAATGGATTTATCAGGATTAAGAATCAATAATCAAGGATTGTATTTTTTAAAAAAAGAGCGTGATGGTCTTAGACTTTCTATAGAAGGTTCTCAATTAATTAAAGCTAAAAAGAATATTGTCCAGTTAACAAAGTCCCAATCTGAAAATTGGATGAAGGGAGATGATATTGAGATAGATGGAAATTCCGGTTATGTGATTGTTCAACAAGAAAATGATATTCTCGGTTGTGGAAATCTTAGGAATAATGTTCTAAGAAATATGGTTCCAAAAGAAAGAAGGTTAAAATCTGTTACTGAATCTGATGAGGATTCTTTACAATCTTCTTTTGAATAACACCTATTGTAAGTATAAACTACCTACAAAATACGTAATTATACCATTTAAAATAAGTAAAAATAGCAAATATTTATAAATAAAACCTACATTAGACGTATAATGTCTGGGGGGAATTATTCAAATGAAATATTTACTACTTTGCAAGATAGATTTAATCTTAATGAAAATCAATTAAAAAATTATTTACAACAGACTCTTAATAATTTAAACAAACCATTTATTCCCATTTCAATATTTTCACATAAACTAACTCCATTAGAATCGATTGTCAAATATCTAAAAGAAGAAAAAAATCTTACTTTTCATGAGATTTCTAAACTTTTAAAACGAAATGAAAAAAACCTTTGGCATACATACTCAACTGCAAAAAATAAATTCCCCCATAAATTTAAAATTTCTAGTAATGATTTACAGATTCCATTAGATATTTTTTCTAATAAAATCCCTCCAATGAAAACTATTGTAAAATATCTTCGTGAACAAAAATCTCTCTCATACCATGATATTGGAATATTACTTAAAAAAAATGAACGAACAATTTGGACATCATATAACCGAAAATGAAAATTAACAAAAATAAAACTGAAATGAGGAAAAAACAATTAGCTGATGCTATCTCTTATACTCAACAATTAAAGATTTCTATTAATGAATATTCTAAACAATTAGATATTCTATATTTAGATAAAAAAATTTCAACCAAAGATTATGAAAAGAATAAAAAAGAAATTTTCAAAAATCGTTCTTTAGAACAATGGAACAATTATTATGATGATTATATAAAATCTTATAAAAATGAATTAAAACAATTAAGTTTAGACAATAAAAAAAGTATTCTGTTTTTTTTAATAGCTCTATCAATTATTGCATTATTTGGATTTAGTTCTTATACAGGTTATGATACTTATATAGATAATTTTGATAATCAAACAAATAATGATACAAATGAAATTTTAATCTTAGAAGATTCTGCTTCAATTCAAGAGGATTATGCTTCATTAATGGATTATCCTGATTGTCCTTCATTGGATGGCATTATAACAATAGATAGCAGAATTAATTGGAATACACCAGTAATGGAATGTATAAACATTACAATTGATGCTGGAGGAGTATTGATTCTTAATTCAACAGGAGCTGGTAATACTACAATTAATATTACAGCAGAAAATCTATATATCCATTCTAATGGAATTCTTACAGGTTATAGTACTGGCTATCTCTCCAGACAAGGTACAGCATTAACATCTTCTACATCTATTGGTGCATCACATGCTTCTTATGGTGCAGGAAGTTCAAAATCCCCTTATGGTAGTATTGAATATCCATTGACTATGGGTAGTGGTGGTTCTTCTGCAACTAGGACTGCAACTGTCGGCGGTGGTTCAATGTTCATAAATGTTTCTGGAACTTTAACCAATAATGGAATTATTGATTCTAACGCAACTTTTTCTGCTGGGCAAGCTGGTGCATCAGGAGGTTCAATTTATATTATAGCCGGAACTTTTGCAGGTTCTGGTTTTATTGAATCTATTGGTGGTAGAGCTTCTACAACTATAGGTGGTGGTTCAGGTGGAAGAATTGCAATTTATTATAATACAAAAACATTTACTGGTATAATTAATGCCTCTGGGGGACAAGGTTCTACTGCTGCTGGTGGACCAGGAACGATTTTTTTAAAAGGATCCGATCACAATTATGGTGTTTTAATAATAGATAGTATGAATAGAACTAATCCTGGAAGGAACGAATTAAATTCTTCATTTTTACAACTAACAACTCTTGATCAATTAAACATAAGTAATCATGCCAAAGTTTATTTAACTAGTCCTTTGAATATAAAAAATAATCTTTTTAATCTTTCTGCAGATTCAGAATTTTTTCAATTTGCAAATTTTACTGCGGACAATTTATCTTTAATGACTTTTGGTGGAACAATCGAATTAACAAATAATTATTCATTTAATGAAAATGCTGTTTGGAATTTATATGGCAATGCTAATTTATCTCATAGAAATAATTCTGAAGAGCAGTTATATTTTATTAACATAACTGCAAAGAATTTTACCATTAACTCAAATTCAAAAATCGATGTTTCTTATAGAGGCCATGCTTTTCGTAATGGACTTGGAGCAGGTTTAAGTCTAAATCATGGTGCAGGTTATGGAGGAACTGGTGGTAATACTCAAGGGGGTAGTGTTTATGGTAGCATAACTGAACCAAAACAAATTGGTTCTGGAGGTGGCCATAATAATGCTAAAGGTAGTGGTGGTGGTTTAGTTATATTAAATATTACAGATACTTTTGTAAATGAAGGAGCAATATATGCAAACTCTTCTGGAAATACAGGTTCTACTGGGGCTGGTTCTGGTGGCGGAATTTTAATTTATGCTAATAATTTTTCTGGTAATGGAAGTATTTACGCTTTCGGTGGTAGAGGTCTAATCAATACTGGTTCTGGTGGTGGTGGTCGTATAGCAATTTATTACACTGAAAATTCTTTTACGGGTGATATTAGTGCTTCAAGTCTAAAACCTGTTACTGGTACAAGAACATTTCATGCAGGCGCTGGAACTATTTATCTAAAATCATCTTCTGAAACTTGTGGTGATTTAATAATAAATAATAATGGCTTAAGATCATTATTAATTTCAAATACTACTATAACGAGTGATACATTAACTACAAATTGCCTTGGAAATTTAACTATTAGTAATCAATCTATTGTTATTCTCAAAAGAGATTTAATTGTTTACAGTAAAGAATTTAATTTAACAGGAGATTTAATTCAAAGAGGAAATTTAAGTTTTCCTAATCTTGCAAATATTACAATATGGAATGCAACTCTAGAACTTTCAAGCAATTATACTTTTAATGAAAGTGCTGTTTGGATGTTAAATGAACAAACTAATTTTACTCATTTTAATAATTCGGATAAACAAATTTATTCAATCATTTTAAATGCAAAGAATTTTACTATTAATTCTGGGGCTTCAATAAATGTTTGTGGTAAAGGTTATGATACAAACTCTGGACCAGGAACACCTTCTGATGTTAGTACTTTTGGTGGTGGTGGTTATGGTGGTTATGGTGGTAGAGGTAGTTCTTCAGGATTAGGGCAAGTTTATGGTAGTTTAACTG
Organism: Candidatus Woesearchaeota archaeon; assembly: GCA_018302165.1. GTDB lineage: Archaea > Nanobdellota > Nanobdellia > SCGC-AAA011-G17 > GW2011-AR17 > JAGVZZ01. Next base: position 8,061 of record JAGWAA010000010.1, on the reverse strand, counting down.
CACCTTTAGATTTGGGTAGTGGTGGTACTGCAAATGCTGCAAATAAAGCAAGGGGTGGTGGATCAGTTTTTTTAAATATCTCTGATACTATTACAATTTATGGATTAATAAATGCCTCATCACCTTTTTCATCTAGTAGCGGTACTGGTTCTGGGGGAAGTATTTATCTTATTGCAAATAAAATTACAGGAAACGGTACATTAGAAGTAAATAGTGGAAGGCAAACATATTCAACAACATCTGGGACTGGTGGTGGTGGAAGAGTTGCTATTTACTCAAAAGAATATACCTTTTCAGGATTGATAAATACCTCTGCAGGTTCCTCAACAGGTCGTAGAGGTCAAGAAGGTACAATATTTATTTGTCAAAGCATTTCTGGAGTAAATTGTTATAGTGCTGGAAATGTTTCTGTTGCAGTATCCAATGGTTCAATTTTACTTAAAACTGAATACCAAAATAACGCTTCTATTAATATTAACAAAACTATGAATGTTACATTTACACAAAACTCAGTTAATTGGACTGATGAAGCAACTAATTTTTCTTTGTTAGCAACTTCAAATATTTCAGATTTGTTTACTTCAAGTTCTTATGATATTTATGATAATACTACTTTGAATAGTAATCAGCCTACAGATGCATCAGGAATTTTAACTTCTTTTACAATGGAAATTGTTGGTACTCATGAAGTTTCAGTAATGAATACTAGCTCTGGAGAAGCACCTTCTGTCGTTGGTATAACATTAGATGATAGTACTATTGCATTCGGTTCTGGTCATTATGATCCAAGTTGTACGAGTGATTATGGATTATTAAATTCAAATACTACAAATAATTGCTGGATCAATACAACAGAATTTCCATCATTAGATGATACCCACAATATAACAAATAATGGAACAGTAAATGTTAATGTATCTTCTTATGTTATATTAACAGATGCTGAAGAAGCATTTTGTGGAACTTCACAAGGATGTACTCTTACTAATTTAGCAAAAATTTCAATAATCTCTCAAGAAAATGGTGATAAGTCTTGTGTAGGTTTAAATGAATATGGAGCTCTTGCATCCCAGAATAGTAATTCAACTCAAGGAGTCTGCAATAGCTTAGGTTTTGCATCTGGTTCAAATCACGTAAAAACATTTATTGAATTATTTTATCCTAAAGATTCAACTCCGGGAGCGAAATCTATTACTATTGTTTATGAAGCAATTGCTGTTTAACCTCTAATTTTATAAATTTAAATTTTCTTCTCTAAAATATGAAATCTATTTTTTTAAGATATTCATTAGCTTTTATAGTAGCTTTATTATCTTCTTATTTATTATTTGTTTTACTCCCTGTTACATTATACTCTACTTATTATTTGTTACAGATATTTATAGAACCTTATTTAGTAAATTCAACAATTATTATTAATGAAGTTTCATTTACAATTATCCCTGCATGTACAGCTCTTTTAGCATACATTTTACTTTTAGAATTAATACTTTTAACTCGAAACTTATCCTTTAAATTATCTATAAAAATATTTTTACAAGGTGCATTATTGATTTTTTTTATGAATTTACTTAGAATTTTATTATTAATCTTTATTTATCTCTATTTTGGTAAAAATTATTTTGATACAATACATTTAATTTTTTGGCATTTTATTTCAACAATATTTGTAGCTTTTGTTTGGATATTCTTAGTTGAAAAATATAAAATAAAATCTATTCCAATTTATAGTGATATAAAATCTTTATTCTAATCTTCGCCTTGAAAAGCAATAAGATCTTCAGTAGTAAGAACTTTTTTATTCTTTAATTTTTCTTCAACTTTTTCTTTTTTCTCTTCAAGTTTCTTATGATTAATTTCTTTTTTTACTTTTGCGTTTCTTTCTTTCTTCCTTTTAATTTCTTTTCTAACTTCCCCAGTTTTCTTCATTTCATCTTTAATCCCTTTGTTTAATTCAGAAAATTCTTGTTTGAATTTGATAAAATTTTCAAAAGCATCTTCTTGTTCTTTTTTAACTCTATTTATCTCCTTAGAAAGTCTTGTGAACTCTTTGTAAGCATCTTTATTCTCTTTTGCAGACTCATTCATTTTTGAATGAAACTCTTCTGCTTTTTTCTTTTCAATATCAATTTTTCTAGAAATATCCGAAGCTTCTTTTCCTACTTCGGCTTCTGCTTTTGCCCCTTCTAATATTTTTTTAGTATTTCTAATATATTTCATAATCTTTTTTTCTTCTTCAAAACTAACTACTCCTGTCTCAATTTTCATTTGTAGTTGTTCAATTTTCTTGTGTAATGCTCTAGGATCTTGAGAATCAACTTGTTTACCCTTTTTCAGATTTACAACCTTGATTTGTTCTATTAATTTTTTAACTTCAGAATTTTGTGCATCTCTTTTTTCTTTGAGATCTTTTATAGTAGAAGTAAGTTCATCATTTCTAACTTTAACTGCTCTAACTTCTTTAATTAAATCAGCAATTTTTTGTTTAAGTTCTTCTTTTCTAGCGAACCATTTTTCTTTATCAGAATTAAGTTGATCTAATTTAGTTCTTAAGGCATTAACATCCATTACTTCATTATTATTTTTTTCTTCATCTCCCATTGAAAATCAACACATCCTATTGTTTATTTTTGTCTTATATTAATAACGATAATTAAAATAAAAAAATTTATCGTCTTATCCGAACAGTGCACCTAAACCAACTGCAGCATCTTCTTTTTTCTCCTCTTTCTTCTCTTCTTTTTTAACTTCATGTGCATGTCCTGCACTTGGTGCTGCTGCAACTGGAGCTACTGCTGCTTCTTTAATTGCTTGTTCAATATCAACGCCATCTAATGCTGCTACTAATGCTTTGACTCTACCTTCATCTGCATGAACTCCTGCAGCTTCAAGTACTTTCTTTACATTATTTTCATCAATAGTTTTTTTAGCTTTGAATAAAAGCAATGCTGCGTATATGTACTCCATTTTTGATATCCTCCTTACTCAATATGAGCTTCATCTTTAATAGCTTCGGCTTCTGCTTCAGCTTTTGCTAATTGTTTACCAATGTTTCCACTGGTCATAATGTCTTTTGAATCTGCGATTGCAGTTGCATCCCTATGCGCTTTTTGTATGAATACTTTGATTGTATCTTTACTAGTATATCCTATTTTTACAGCTAAGTTCATAGCTTCATTATGTAATTGTACTAAGTTACTCATTACAACTTTATCATCAATTTCTAGGACTTTTCTATCAAATACAATTCCATTCTCATAAACTGCAACAATATTTAATCCAATTTCCATTGGTTGAATATTCAATCTTGTTAACAATCCACACAATTTTAAATTTAATACATCTCCTTCCTTTGCAACTAACTTATCTTCTTTGATAAAAATTTTACCTTCTTCAATTCCTGTTTTGATTCCTAATTGTCCAAGTTCTCCAATTACTGGTCCTGGTGCAAAAGGTGTTTTTCCTGCAGGAATAATAATATCTCTAGGTGCTTTTTGCCCAGCTTTTGCAGGTGCAGCACTTTTGTTAGCTGAAACTGTTTTGTATAACTTGAATGGATTTTCATTAGTCAACAACAAAGCTGGCATTCCTCTAATTTGTTCTATTATTTTACTCAAATCTCTTTTTGAATTCATCAAAGCATACTTAATCAAATTCTTTTTAGTCATCCTAATTTCGACTTTTCCTCTTAAGTTTTGCTTCATTTTCTGCAACTGTGGTGCAGGAAGATTTTCCATATCAACTAATCCAATAATATTATACTTTTCAATATCAGCTGATAAGTTTTTGACAGCAATTTTTTTCTTTTCATTTACATAGGCTTTAGGCTTACTCATTTTTTGCCTCCTATGCTCAATGGCTTACTCATTGTCAATTTCAAATAAACATTTTTGATATTTTGTTCGTGTTGTGGTAATGAATTCATCAAAGCATTATACACTACTAAAACATTTTCAGCAACTTTTTCATCGTCCATTTTTTCTGTTCCAACAGCACACTTAACACCCAATTCATTATTTTTAACAACTAATCTTACAGTATTTTGCAATTTTTCAACAACAGGTTTGATACTTCCTTTTGGTGCAACAACACATCCTGCTTTTGGGTTTGGCATTCTTCCTTTTGGTCCTAAAAATCTTCCAAAGGTTCCTGCTACTAATCCCATGATATCTGCTTGTGCGATAAAGAAATCATAACTTCTTGCTAATTTTTTCAATTCTTTAGCATTTCCACCCATTGCTTTGAATTCATCTTGAACAATAGTCCTATCACAATTAGCTTTTGCATCATTGTATAAAGTACCACCAACCAAAGCACAGATAGAAACTTTTCTTCCTCTTCCATGAGGTAAATCTACAAAAACATCAACTTTATTTTCTTGTTTTTTAACATCAATATTTTGCAGTTTGACTTGAAAATCAAAACTCTGACTAAAGTTCTTTTTATGATCTTCTTTTTTCAGTTCTTTTATTGCTTCTAAGATTTCTTTCTTATCCATAAATACTCCCTCCTACTCAGCGTAGTGCTATCGGGTAACTAATTGAATTTATCTGGGATTTATAAACCTTTCTTTAGGTTTACATTGGTGCGTTAGCGGGTGTTAAGTAGAATAAAAAAGAAAAAAAACTTTTATTCCTCTAAAATTTATTTAACTAAAGGTTAGTAAGTGCTTTGAGGCCAATCACAATTATAAAAATTAAAACGACCACTGCTACTCCCCACAAATGTTTTCAGATGCATAATTTTTATATAAACCTCACTAACAAGATTATTTTTAATTCATAAATTTTAAATATACTTAGCTAACTTTTTCATTGAGGAGATATGGAACAAATAAAAATTAAAGTTGGTTGTCTAAATGTTCCTGCAGGGCTTAAAGCAGCAGGTAATAGTTTAAAAGTCGATGACTCTGGAAGAATATTGACTTTACGAGTGGCTTATTATCCAAGTGATTTTGAAGCTTGGAATCCTCATGACGATGTTTTTATTGATCAGTATATAGGTAAAGATGATGCGCAAATTAGAGATTTTAGGGATGTGGTAGATTTAGAAAAGGCTGTGCAGGACACTATTTTTCAATTAAATAAATCTTATGCTCCTAAATCTGCAGAAATTGTTTTCCAAAGCGGAGCTCGGGGAACTTTTTCGATTGAAAAAGAGGTGGTGCTTTGTTTACATTATCATTCAATACCACAGTTAGAAAAAGTTAAATCATCAATACCATATATTATTCAGGACCGTGAACCTAAACCAGATTTAACTGGAATCTTGGACTCAACCTCTGTTTCGCTTTCTGAGGAAGGTTATCGATGGCATACAGAAAGAAGTGGATGTTATTCTGATAAATCTGGCGTGAATGGGCTTTCTTTTGTAATGTTTACTTTAGAAAAGGGTGGAGAAAAAGTCTTGACTAGTACAGCACATTTACCATTATCTTATCCTGGGGGAATTATAAAGAATGAATCCTTATATAATCAAACTGTCCTGCACGTTGAAGATCCATTTGGTAGGCAGATTATTCTGGCTCTGAAGAAAAAATCTTAATTTGGATAATAAAAAATATTGCTGAAAGTGAACGAAAACCTGATTGGTTTTATGAACAATATAATAATATTGTACAAAACAGAGGAATTAGAAAAATTAATCAATAAAACAACTTGAACTTTTATACAAAAATTAGATTGTATTTATTCAGTTAAAAAACTAAATTTTGCTACTTTAAAAAATTTAAAAGCTTAATTTCCTCTTACTCGCCAGGGTACTTTAGCTCTGGATGAGTTATTTTTCCACAGCCTGGACACCAATTATAACCCAAATAATAATTCTCAAATTCTTCTCCACATCTTTCACACAAAGTCATAATCCTCTATTAATGATTTTTCTATTTAAACTTTTTCATAAAAATCTTCCTTTGTTAATTTGATCCATTTTGAAACAACTTTCAATAAATGATTTGAAGTTGAAAATCGTGATTTTCTTTCTCTATCAAAATAAGTATATAAAATAATTTCAAAACCTTTATTTTTCATTCTTTCAATTATTGGAACAAAATCAGAATCTGACGCAATCATTATTACTTTTTTTATCTGGGGATAGTTTTCCGAAATATCATATAAATCCATTATTATTAAAGCATCAACTCCTTTTTGGCAAAATTCTTCTCGACCTTCAATATTAATATGTTTTTGGCATCTTCCTTCTCTTAACGTAATCCATTTCTTCATTCTTAACATTTGAGTCATATTTTGATATTTCCCCATTAAGAAATTTTCTTTTTCTGTAGGTTTTGAACTTTGAAAAGGAGGAGCTGTATAAATATAAAGGTGTTTCAAATTTAAATTTTCTTTTTTGCAAATATTTCTAAAAGTTTGTAAATACTTTTGTGTTTTTTTACATTCATTTGAAAAATGTTTTTTTACTAATCCAAAGAAACCATCATCTACAAATATTAATGTATCTTCCATAAAAACACCTCCATAAAGTTCAAAAAAATAACATCCGGCAACCTTTTGATCACCGGGGCTCATACTCACAATTCAAGAATTGTTATAATTATTTAATTAGATTTGATTTATATAGCTTTCTGTGTTTTTTCCGGAAATGTTTCAGAATCCTTATTAAACTTTTTCATATAACAAGAACACAGAAATTTTTTCCATGAATAAATTTTCAGTCTCCAAACATTTATATTCATACCCTTTAAACAATTTTTCTGGTTCTCCAGTTAAAGAACTAACCAAAACTAATATTTTTCCCCCAAAATTCAAATGTCCTTTAACTTCTTCCAAAAATCTTAACAGAATTTCATTACCTTTTTCTCCACCTGTTGTAGCTAATCTTGAATCTTCTGGTTCATCTTCATCTTTTGGAAGATAAGGGGGATTAAAAATTATCCAATCAAATTTTCCTTCAACATTTTCAAATAAATCACTTTGTATTGCATTAATATTTTTTTTCTTAGCATATTCTACAGCTTCTTCATTAATATCTACTGCAAGAACTTCTTCGGTATTCTCCAAGGCAGCGATTGCTTGTATCCCTGTACCAGTCCCCATATCTAAAACTTTTCCTTGAGCATATTTTCTAACATACTTACTTAATAAAAAAGAGTCTTCTTCAGGTTCGTAAATCATAATTTTACTATCCATTAACTATTTAAATATCTTATTTAATCCAAAATTATAAAAATTCATTTAAAGGAGTACAAAATGCAAAGGTTTCCAAATAAAGGTTATGGTTTACCTGAAGATGCTTTGAGAAAATGTCTTTCAGCAGGTAATAGATGTTTATCCGGTGCTGAATTCGCTTTAGAAAGAGCAGTTAATAATAAAAAAGGTTCCTTTGCTTGGAAAGTTTATCCTCATACTGATACTTTAGTTGGTGTTGGTTTATTTGCAGAGAAACCAACTTTGTTGGTTCGCCATGGTGATAATATTCTTAGCACTCCTGAAGGTATTGCAAGATTAAGAGCCCAAGGTTCTCAAAGAAATAAATTTCAATTACTAACTGAAGAAGATAGACAACTATGGCAACAATATTGTGAACAAGGTTTAGAAGAAAGAGAAGAAAAAAGACAAACTTGGGTAATTCAAGGCAAAGCTTTGGATGGTATGGTTTCAGGTATTTTTTCTCTAGAAGATGCTCCACATCAAACTGCTATGGTTCCGATTTTGGGAGATTTGTTAATAGTTGATGATTATTCAAGAGGCCATAAAATAAATATTGGTCCACAAATTGGTGTTGGTATTGATAATGCTGCAACTTCTTCAAAAGTTCCATTAGTTTGCCCTTTGGTCTTTGGCGACGACTACGGCATTAATCTTGATGGCTTCAACGACTTCATCATCTACAATGTTGGCTGCGTCGTAGGGGTGCCGTCCAGCGCAACACAAAAAATCTTAGAACCTAAAAAAGGTTCTCCTCTGGCATTAATGTTAAAAGGTAATTAATTTTTTTATTTATTTTAATTCCCTCAAATAATCTTTAACCCTAGCAAGTATTCCATGCAAATAAAATTTCTCAATTTTTTGCTCAAATAAGTTAGTAAGATTTTCATTCTCA
>JAGWAA010000009.1 GCA_018302165.1 Candidatus Woesearchaeota archaeon | reverse complement strand
ACCCAAACAACAAGTTTGATTGTAAACATAGAGAAATAAGCTTTTAAACTTCTTTTTTTATTTTAATCCTATGAAAATCCTTTCTTCATTGGAAATCAAGTATATTGTTGAAGAACTCCAATCTTTATTAGATTCAAAAGTAGACCAAATCTATCAACCAAATAATGAAGAATTAATTATCGCTTTACATAAAACAAATGTTGGTAGAAAACTTCTTCGTATTGTCCCAGGAACATGCTTATATATCGCATCAAAGAAATCTCCTTCACCACAAGAACAATTGAACTTTTGTAAATACTTAAGAAAACGTTTACTTAATACTAGATTAAAATCTATTGAACAGAAGAATAATGAAAGAATTGTAGAACTTAATTTCGAATTCAAAGATTCAAAATTTATTATTATTACCGAATTTTTCTCTAAGGGAAATATAATTATTTGTGATAATGAGTATAATATTCTCTCCGCATTACATTTTCAATCTTGGAAAGATCGTTCCATTAAAACCAAAGTTAAATATGAATACCCTCCAGCAAAAAAATCCTTTTCTAATCTTGAAGAATTTAAAGAATTAATCAAATCTAGTAACAAAGAATCAATTGTAAAAACTTTAGCAATGACATTAAATCTTGGTGGAATGTATGCTGAAGAACTTTGTTTCCGTTCAAATATTGCTAAGGATAAAAAAAGCACTTCTGATAAAGAAATAAAAACTTTATATGATGAACTTCAAAAATTATACACAGAAAAATCAAATCCAAGTCTTTTACCTAATAATCCTGTTCCTATTAAAATTCATTCAATTGATGAAGGTAAGAATTTGTCTAGTTATAATGAAGCTTTAGATTTGTATTACTCACAATTTCTTACTGAACAGGTAGAAGAAGCAAAAGAAGATCCAAAACTAAAAAAATATCAAGAAATATTAAAAGATCAAGAATCCCAATATCAAGAAATAGAACTTTCAATATCTGAAAATCGTTACAAAGGTGAATATATTTATAATAATTATATGGAACTAAAAGAACTCTTTGATACTTTCAAAAAAGATCGAAAGAGTATACCTAAAACTATTAAAATAGAAAATAAGACTTTAATTATGGAAATCAAATGAGTTATTTAACAGACAGATATAAAGAAATGGGTGGTGAAGTAAAATTCATCAAACCAAGACGATGTATTAGAGTAAACACTAAAAAAATATCTGTTGAAAAATTAAAAGAACGTTTGGAAAAGAAACATGTAGAATTAGATAAAGTTCCATTCTTAAAAAATGCTTTTTATGTCAAATCAAAATTTAATCTTGTAAGCTCTCCAGAATATTTAATGGGCTTATTTTACATCCAAGATGCTGCTTCTCAAATTCCTGCTGAAGTTCTTAATCCCAAATCATTAACCTTAGATATGTGTGCAGCACCAGGTTCAAAAACAACCCAATTGTGTGAAAAAGTTCCTGTGATAGCAGTAGATAGCAACAAAGATCGTTTCAAAGCAATAGAAAACAATTTAGAACGTTTAGGTATTGATAATTGCATAGCATATTTATTAGATTCTAGAGAAATAAACAAAACTTTTGATTATATCTTACTAGATGCACCTTGTTCAGGAAATTATATTCTAGAAGATGATTGGTTGAAAAAAAATAATTTAAAAAGAATCCAAGAGCGCAGTTATTTACAAATGGAATTAATCTCCAAAGCAATTTCATTATTGAATAAAAATGGTGTTTTGGTTTACTCAACTTGTTCTTTAGAACCTGAAGAAGATGAATTTGTAATCCAATTTGCTTTAGATAATTTCCCCGTAAAATTAGAAAAAATTGATTGTACTGGTGATGATGGTTTAACAAAAATTTTTGGTAAGAAATTAGATCCAACCCTAAAATATTGTAAAAGACTTTGGCCTTACAAAACAAATACAATTGGTTTCTTTATAGCGAGGTTAAGAAAATGTTAGATTTTGTTTCTAAATTTACAAATAAAGAAATTAAATTTTATAAATTAAACAATAAATATTTTCTAGCAAGCCCAGAGTTAGATAAATGCCGTTTAGAACAAAAAGAACAATTCTTTGGCCTTTATCTTGGAGAAGATATTAATGACCAATTTGTTCCTGCATTTGGTTTATTAGACTGGTTATCTAAATATTCAAATGAAAAAGTTTTTGTTAAGGATATTGGTGAAATGGATTTTTTATATGGTAAATCCTTACGTTCCAGACATATTCTTCGTGTTGAGGGCGAAAAAACTATTGGTTTTCTTAAATTAATCCAAAATGAATATGATGAGAATTTAGGTTATGGAAAAATAATTGGTGATTTCACAAAAACAGAACAGGTTATTAAACCAAAATTGGACAGAGGTATTTTCTTAAAAAGAGAAAAAAAAGATAAACGATTATCTTCTGAAAGCAAAAGATAATTCATTATATTCTTGAGTATCATATACTGCAATTCCATCTTTATGCCATAAAACAAATTCTTTAATCCCAACATCTAATGCTAATTTCGAACAAATTGTACAATAAGGCTTACCAGCAAATTGCATCTGATTATCTAAATCTAATCTCAAAAAATATAATCTTGATCCTAATAAATCTAAAGGATTATTTCTTAAAGCATTAATAATTGCCCTTTGTTCTGCATGTACACAGCAAGTATTATCCGATTTAAAATCCTTGGGAAGTTCATCCTTAAGACATCTTTCTAATGTTATCCCATTAGGTGGTCCATTAAATCCTCTTCCAATAAGTACACCACTTTTAACAATAACACTTCCAGATTTTGCTCTTAAACATGGAGATTTAATAGCTTCTTGTTTACATAATAAAAAAGAAGAATTAGCTATAACTATTTCATTTCCTTCTAAATATCTCATAAAAATATTTTTTAAATTCAAATTAATAAACCTTACTAAATTATATAAATCCCAGAATAATTAATAAAATAATGGATTTTGAAGAATTAAAACAAGAATATTCTCTATGTCAAAATTGTCCAGAATTAATCAAATCTAGAAGTCAAGTTGTTTTTGGTTCAGGAAATCCTAAGTCCAAAATTTTGTTTATTGGTGAGGCTCCGGGTGCTAACGAAGACAAACAAGGAATTCCTTTTTGTGGCATGTCTGGACAAATTCTTTCACAACTTCTAAATGGGGTTGGTTTAACTAGAGAAGATATTTTTGTAACAAACACAATTCTTTGTCGTCCAGAAAAAAATCGAAACCCTAACAAAGATGAAGTAGAAAATTGTCGTCAAAGATTAGATTTACTAATTTCAATTATGCAACCAGAAGTTATTGTTACAATAGGAAATTTTGCTACTGATCGTATCATAAACAAAACTGGCGTAACTTCAATACATGGTAAAATTTTCAAATATAATCAAATTTCAGTGGTTCCTGTAATTCATCCTGCAAATTATTTATATTCCGGCAGAAATCCAGAACTTTTTAATCAAATGTTAGAGGATTTCAAAGTAATTTCTTCTTTAATAAAAAATAAATCTTAAATTCTTCTACCGGAGAATATATTTGCCATTTTTCCAGTCATATCCTCATAAGGAATAACTCTACATCCCCCACCAGTCCTATCAGGCACATTTTGAGGTGGTGTTTGTGTTTGAATTGTCACAGTTGGTGTTGATTGAAATTGTTTTCCTTCCCTAGAAGCAATTAATTGTTGTAACGCTTCAACAAGTTTTTTTAAATTTTCAACATTTTCTTTTTCAGTATCAAAATTCAAATTCACTTGCATCTAAAACTAGTCCCATTTTTACTTAAAAAGCTTTTTGCTCTTATAGTAGTTATTTTATAAATTATACACTTTTAGACATTACATCCAAAAGTTATTTAAATCATTAATTCCCAAAACCAATTATGACGAAAATAAAAGTAATACAAGTTCAAGACGAATGTATTGGCTGTGGTGCATGTGAATCAACATCTCCAAAGTTATTTGAAATGAGAGAAACTAAAGCACATCTTAAGAATTCCCATAAAATCAAATGGAAAGGCAAAGATGCATTTATTACTGAAACAGATCTAATTACCGATGCAAAAGAGGCAGTTGATGTATGCCCTGTAACTTGTATCCATATAGAATGAAATTCGAAGCAAAAAGTTTTGAATTGAAAATTCCTGATTTTTCTGAACAATTATTAAAAAATCACTTAACTCTATATCAGGGTTATGTTACTAATACAAACAAACTTCTTGAAATAATAAATACTCTTATTTTAGAAAATAAAAATTCAACTCCAGAATTCGCAGAGTTATCTAGAAGATTTGCTTGGGAATTTAATGGAATGCGTTTACATGAATTATATTTCTCTAATTTAGGAATAAGTAATTTAAAACCCAATTCAAAAGCATCTAAAATGCTTAAAGATTCATTCGGTTCTTTTGAAAATTGGGAAAAACATTTTAAATCCCTCGGTTCAATGCGAGGTATTGGTTGGATTCTTTTAGTCTATGATAAAGAAAAACATAATTTGTTTAATATATGGGTTAATGAACATGATGTCGGTTTGTTATCAAATTGTGAAATTATTTTGGTAATGGATGTTTTTGAACATGCTTATATGATTGATTATGGCTTAAAAAAAGTAGATTATATAGAAGCCTTTTTCAAGAATATTAACTGGGCTGCTGTTGAAAAAAGATTAAATTAATTTTATTATTAAATTTTCTAAAAATCTAAAAAATCTTATTTTTCTAGATTCTTTTCCAAATGGTTTTACTAAAATCGTAATTGCTCCACACCTATTACCAAAGAATATATCTGTAATCCTCAAATCACCAATAATAATTATCTTATCAGCAACCACATTATATTTTTCTAAAATCTCATTAAATAATTTTTTTGAAGGTTTTTTATGTCTACTCAAAAATAGTTCACAATCTAATTTTTGAATAATTTCCTTACTTCTTTTTTCTATCGTGAAACTATTAGAAAAACAAATACACCTATATTTTTTATTAATCTTCAAAAACCATTCTTTAATATTATCCTTAATTTCAGTGGTTTCTGGATAAAACAAAGTATTATCAATATCAAAAATAATCAATTCTTTATTAAAAAATATTTTTTCATCAATTTTTGTTACATCATCAAATTCATAATTCGGGGTTAAACTTTGCATTAATTTTGTCTCGAGTCTTAATTCCACTCAATCCAACCTCCTTTATTTCTTTAGAATAATCTTCTTCTCCAGCAAAGAATTTTTCGAAATTAATACCAATAAACCATTTTCCATTTCGATTAAATATTTTTCTTGCAATTAATACAGCTCTAGAACTAATATGCTCTGAAATAACTTCATAATCGGGTAGATATTTAATTAATTCATTACTAAAATCAACAACATCCTCATGAAAAGGCATATTTTCTAAAGTTAATCTTTGTCTTGAACTCCCAACAAACATATACCCCTTGCATTCAATAAAATCGGGATCTCCTTTTTTTATCAATTCAGCATATTCTTCCGGATTACACATATTCATACCTTTAATCATTGAAAGTCTGATACATGTTTTTTCTTTTCTTTTAGATAAATATTCTAAACTTTTTTCTAATCTTTCCCAATAATTTAAAAATAAAGGTAAATCAATTTCTTTCAATAATTCTTGATTTGGAGCATCCAAGCTCAAATATAATTGGGTGACTTTAGCTAAATTTTTTATTTGTTCAGGATATTGAGCATTTGTAACTAAGAAAGTAGAAATTTTTCTTTTATGTAATTCATCAATTAATTCATTTATTCTCGGATAAAGTATTGGTTCTCCTGTTAATGATAAAGCTGCATGTTTAACTTGCATACATTCATTAAATAATTTTTTATCAATTTTTTTGAAACCACCAAATCCATTTAATAATCCTTTTTGTTGTTTTAATGACCCTTCTAAAATTTCAATAGGATCATCAATTTCTCCTTGCCATTCTTCTGAAACCGGTGCTTTGTACCCTCTCCAACAAAATACACACCTATTAGCACAAGATAAACAAGTAGACATTTGCATACATTGATGAGCTTGTATTCCATAGAATTTTTGTTTGTAACAACTTCCCTCACCCTTAACACTTTTTTTTGTCCAACCACAAATTTTTACAACTGAATGATTTCCAACTATACGATATTGCTGCTTAATCAATTCTTGTTTTACTTCTTTACTGAACATAATCTATGAAAAATATATATCCTTATTATATAGTTTTCTCATTACAAAATCAGTTATTTTGATTACTAAATGGCTCCTAAGTTCAAAAGTTATTTAAACGTTTTGAAGATTATTAATTCTATGCAATTAAGTTTAGATACAACTAAATCATTAGAAGATAATGCAAATATTTATTTTGAAAAATCTAAAAAAGCAAAATTAAAATTAGAAGGATTAAAGAAAGCTATAGAAATTTCCAAAAAGAAAATTAAAGAGATTGAAAATAAAGAAATTAAAAGGCATAATCCACATAAATATATTGAACCTTCAGAAAAAAAATGGTACATGAAATTTCATTGGTTTATTTCTTCAGAAGGTTTTCTTTGTATAGGTGGTAGAGATGCAACAACAAACGAAATAATTATAAAAAAACATATTGATGAAGGAGATTTAGTTTTTCATACCGATTTAGTTGGTTCTCCTTTTTTTGTAATAAAAGCCGAAGGAAAAACTATTTCAAAACAAACTATTGAAGAAGCATCAATCGCAACAGCATCATTTTCACGTGCATGGAATCAAGGTTTAAGAACTGCAGAGGACCTAAGGGTGCATTTATGATCTATGGAAAAAGAGAATATCAAACTCCTGTTATCAAACTTTACATTGGTGTAAACAAAGATAATTATTTAGAATGTTCCCCAGTAAAAAAAGATTTTGAATTAAAACAAGAAGGTAAACGAACTGATACTGCAAAATTAATTCAGAAAAAAATAATGGAAAAGTATAACCTTAAATATCCCCTCGATGATATCGTCCAAATTCTTCCTGGTGATTGCTCAATCTAAACATAATCTTTAATATTCTTAGCAAAATATTCGGAATCAGATTCAATCCATATTGCATAGTAGTTAATGGATAAAGCAAAGCTAATTTCCCAGATAATGTTGAATCTAAAACTAAATGGATAGTATAACCAGCACTAAAAGCAAATAATATATGTGCAAACTTCGTCCAAAAAGTCCAAACACCAACTGCAATAACAAAAGCAATAAATGGGATTAGTAGGGTGTGTGAAAATAATCTATGCACTTCAGAAATTTGAACGCTAGTAATGAGATTAAATATCCAATAAAATAAAATATCTAAATCTGGTAACAACCCTGCAATACCTACAATCAAAATTAAATATAACGGGAAATTCTTTTTTTTCAAAACATATTTTCTAAACAAATCTACAATCACAATTGCAACAATTACATGAGTTACAGCAGCAGGCATAACTATCCCATACTATTAAGCCTTAAAAAAGTTTCTCTAAAGTGTCTAAGGTAAAAAGAATTATGGCAGAAGTCTGATTTTTAGATGTAATAAAAGTTTCTTTCTTTTTATGCACAGAAAATATTCTAACATTATTTACTAAATGGACTTGTTGCATAACACCTGGATCAACTAAAATATTTTTCTCATTCAACTTAGCAATTAAATTTCCCAACCCTATTCCAGGACTTTTTTCAAGTAAATCATTCCCAGTTGCTTCAAAATATTTCCTATGTAATCCTACTTCTAATAATCTACCACAGAGAATTATACAACTCCTATAACATCCCGCATCATAACATTTCTCTAATTCAAATAAATCCGCAAGCACATCATTCTTAACATCTCCAGGTATTTTAGATAATGAAAATTTTATATTTTTTTCTTTAACCTCTTTAACAACATTTATCATTTCACGAATATATTTAACTTTTTCATTCTCTTTTTTCATCCTATCAAATAAAGTAATCAATTCTAAACGAAGTTCTTTATCATCAATGTCAAAAGCAACCAGAATATCACTAACTCTTTCTAAACTTAATCTCAATTGTTTTACAGTCATATTTTCATATTAAGATTCTAACTTTTTAAAGACTTCTGAACTCAATCTTTATTAATCAAAACTTCTAATCATATTCATGCTTATTCCAATAACAATAAATAATCAGATTATTCAAGCAAAACTATGCAATAACATCCTAACTAGATCTTTAGGGTTATTATTCACATACAAAAAATCAGCTTTATTAGTTTCAAGAAGAGAATCTAAAATAGAAACAAGTATCCACACTTTTTTCATGCTTAATTCCATTGATGTAATCTGGTTAGATAAACATAAAAATATCCTAGAAATCAAAACCATGAAACCCTTCCAACACCATATACCTAAGTTTAAAGCTAAATATGTTCTAGAAATCCCTTCAAATACAATTAAGAAAATTACAAAAATAGACTTTAAGATAAATATTTAAACTTATATTCAATATCAAAATAAAATGGAAATGGAATTTTGTGCAATTGGTGGTTATTCCGAGATTGGAATGAACATGTGCGCAGTTAAAGTAGGAAATGAAGTTGTTATTTTCGATATGGGTTTTTATTTGCCTGAAGTTATTCGTTTACAAGATGAAGAAACAGTTAAAACTAATTTAACCAGGGACGAATTAATTAATTTAAGAGTAATTCCTAATGATCATGTAATCAATGAGTGGAAGCCTTTAGTTAAAGCAATCGTTTTATGTCATTGTCATTTAGATCACATTGGTGGAATCCCATATATGGCAGATGAATTTAATTGTCCAATTTATGGTTCTGCTTACACAATTGAAGTTCTAAAAAGTATTCTAAAAGATGAAGGAATAAAACTAAAAAATAAATTAAAAGTTTTAAATGGTAATGATGATGTAAAGCTAACTAATAATCTAACTTTAGAATTTATGCCTATGCCCCATTCAACTCCTATGGCAAATTTAGGAATTCTTCATACACCTTTAGGTCTAGTTATTTATGGTAACGATTTTAAATTTGATAATAGTCCAATTATAGGCCCAAAAACAGACTATAAATATCTTAAAGAATTAGGTGAGAAGGGAGTAATTTTACTTGTTTGTGATGCACTTTATGCTCATGAAGAAATGAAAACTCCTTCCGAATTAATTGCAAAAGAAATGCTTAAAGATGTAATGTTAAGCACAGAAAATAAAGATAATTTAATTATTGTTACAACTTTCGCTTCACATATTGCTAGAATTAAATCTACAATTGAATTTGCAAAAAAACTTAACAGAAAAATAATAATTATGGGTCGTTCTATGGACCGTTATATTACTGCTGCAGAAAATATAGGTTTAGTAAATTTCAGGAAAGATGCATTCATAACAAAATATGCGGACCAAATAAAAAAGAAACTTTTTGAAATACAAAAAAATCCTTCTAAATATTTAATTATCTGTACAGGTCATCAAGGTGAACCAAGATCTATACTACAAAGATTAGCAACAAAAGATTTACCCTATGAATTTTCACCACGAGATCAAGTAATATTTTCTTGTAAGGTTATTCCTGCACCAATCAATATTGCAAATCGAGTTGCATTAGAAGCAAAATTAAAACAAAAAGGTGTTCGTTTATTCAAAGATATTCATACCTCAGGCCATTTAGCTAGAGAAGACCACCACGATTTAATCAATTTACTAAAACCCAAACATATAATCCCAGCACAAGGAGATGTTACAAAATTAACACCCTTAGCAGATCTTGCTGAAGAAATGGGTTATGTTAGAAATAAAACAGTTCATGTATTAAAAGATGGTGAAATAATTAGCATAGAATAAACCAAATTGTATAATTTATTCTACAATAATTGCTATTTAATCAAAAGCTTTATAAATTCCGGATTTTTCTGTGACCTCTATGACTGCGTCCTTCTTCCTAATCACATTTGAAAAATTTATTATTTCAATTAATTTAATGCTTGAAAACATAGTCAGCACTATCGAAGGAAGAAGCACAGTCACAAGTGCCCTGATAGTGTAGTTCGGCCTATCATGTGGCCCTGTCGAGGCCACGACCCGGGTTCGAATCCCGGTCAGGGCGTAGTAAGGGCCGGTGGCTCAGTTTGGTAGAGCACCTGAAATATGGTGAAACTTTTATCAAACAAGAGAGAAATCAGGTGGTCGCGGGTTCAAATCCCGTCCGGCTCATCACAATTGCAAAAGAGGAAGTTGGGGAGTAAAAAAGTATTAGAAAATGGATAAAAATATAGATATTACGCAACATGTCTTAGTTCCAAAACATACAAAGTTATCGCAAGAGGAAGCTGAAAAGATATTATCTAATCTAAATATTATTTCGTCTCAATTACCAAAAATTCTAAAAACTGACGCTGCAATTAAACATTTGAATATAGAACCTGGTGAAATTATTGAAATAGAAAGAGATAGCCCAACAGCAGGTAAAACAAAATTCTATAGGGTGGTTATCAATGGTTAAACAAGAACATATTTTAATAAAAAAATATTTTGAGGACCATTCATTCATTGAATCTAGTATTGCTTCTTTTAACAGATTTATCGACGTTGAATTACAAAAAACTATTGATGAAATAGGAGACATAGTCCCTACAATACTTCCTACAGATGTTCAAGAATTCACAATTAAATTCAATAAAATTTGGATTGAAAAACCTCAAATTACTGAAGCTGATGGTTCAAAAAGAAATATTTATCCTATTGAATCAAGATTAAGAAAATTAACTTATGCAGCCCCAATATATTTAGAAGTTTCAGTTTATATTGAAGGTGTCCAAAGAGAATCTTTTGTTTCTCAAATAGGAAAAATTCCAATTATGTTAAGATCAAAATACTGCCATTTGAATAAAATGACTGAAGATGAATTAATTGAACATGGTGAAGATCCTACTGATCCTGGGGGCTATTTTATAATCAATGGAAATGAAAGAGTAATAATTACTGTTGAAGATTTATTCCCAAATAAAGTTTTCTTCCAACATTCAAAAGTAGGTCCAAGTAAATATACTGCAAAAATATTTTCACAAAGAGGCCCATATAGTATCCCTCATGCAATTGAACAAATGAAAGATGGTATTTTCTATTTATCATTTACAAAATTCAAAAGAATTCCTTTAATTGCAGTAATCAAAGCATTAGGTATGACCAAAGATCAAGATATTATGGACGAGAATCTATAAAGCATATCACTTATGTAAATTAATCAAAAAATTCTTACAAATATCTATCGATAAAAAAACAAACACTGACAAAGATCATTACAAAAATAAAAAATTAAAATTACCTGGAGATTTGATTGCAGATTTGTTCAAGGTAAACATGAGGGTTTTAGTTAATGATATTTTATATAATTTTCAAAGATTAGTTAAGAGGGGAAAATTCCAATCAGTAAAAATTATTATTAGAGATAAATTATTAACTTCTAGAATTAAGAGTGCTATTGCAACTGGTTCTTGGGTTGGTGGTAGAAGAGGAATTAGTCAAAATATTGCCAGAATTAATTTCTTAGATTCAATGTCTCACTTAGGTAGAGTAGTTTCATTACTTTCTGCAACACAAGAAAATTTTGAAGCAAGAGAAATTCATTGTACACATTGGGGAAGACTTTGTCCAATTGAAACTCCTGAAGGAACTCCTATTGGATTAAGAAAAAACTTAGCCATGCTTTGTCAAATTACACAAGAAGATGTTCCTGAAGACAAACTTAAAAAAACATTAGAAAATTTGGGAGTGAAATTAATAAAATGACAACAAATGTATTCTTAGATGAGAAATTTATTGGTACAATTGATAATCCAAAAGAATTTTTAAGATCCTTTATTGAAGAAAGAAGAAAACAAAAAATTAGTACAATTGTAAATGCAAGCTACGATTCTGAATTTGATGAAATTAATATTCACACAGCTACAGGTAGAGTAAGAAGGCCTTTAATAGTCATAGAAAATGGAAAACCTCTATTAACTGAAGATCATATTAAAAAATTACAATCTAAAGATTTAAGATGGCAAGATTTAATTGAACAAGGAGTCATAGAATATTTAGATGCTAATGAAGAAGAAAATACATTAATTGCTTTAACAGAAAGAGATTTGACAAAAGAACATACTCATTTAGAAATTGATCCAATTGCAATTTTAGGATTAACAACTTCTTTAGTTCCTTATGCAAATTTTGGACAAAGTTCCAGACTTAACAGAGGATCTAAAACTCAAAAACAAGCTTTAGGTTTGTATGCAAGTAATTATTTATTGAGGATGGATACTGATATTAGTATACTTCAATATCCGCAAAGACCTATTGTAAAAACATTCATGCACGAACTTTCAAAATATGATAAACATCCTTGTGGACAAAATATTACCATTGCTTTGCTAAGTTATGATGGTTATAATATTGAGGATGGATTGATTGTTAATGAAGGTTCAGTTCAAAGAGGATTTGGTAGATCATTCTATTTTAGACCATACAATGCAGATGAATTAAGATATCAAGGTGGTTTAATTGATGAAATAGGCATTCCAGATAAAGAAGTTAAAGCTTATCGTTCAGAAGAAGATTACAAATTCCTAGACGATGATGGAATAGTTTTCCCAGAAGCAAGATTAAAAGAAGATAATGTTATCATTGGAAAAACTTCTCCTCCAAGATTCTTAGGTGAAATGGAAGAATTCAGTATAGCTGCAAACACTAGAAGAGAAAGTTCAGTTACAATTAAACATGGTGAGTGTGGTGTTGTTGATATGGTTATTATAACTGAAAATGGTGAAGGTAATAAATTAATTCAGATTAGATTAAGAGATATGAGAATCCCTGAACCCGGAGATAAGTTTGCTTCAAGATATGGTCAAAAAGGAGTTATTGGTAGAATTATGCCTCAAGCAGATTTACCATTTACAGCATCAGGAATTGTTCCAGATTTAATTTTTTCACCTCACTCAATCCCATCAAGGATGACTGTTTCACACTTAATTGAAGTAATCGGTGGTAAGGTTGGTGCTCTTGGTGGAAGATATATCGATGGTACAACATTCTCTGCAGAAGCAGAAAAAGATCTAAGATTAGAATTATTATCATTAGGTTTCAGAGAAAATGGAACAGAAAGAATGTATAACGGAATTACTGGAGAAGAAATGCCAGCAATGATTTACATAGGTAATATGTACTACTTAAAACTAAAACATATGGTTGCAAATAAAATGCATGCAAGAGCTTCAGGTAAAATCCAATTATTAACAAGACAACCTATCGAAGGAAGAAGTTCTGGAGGAGGTTTAAGATTAGGAGAGATGGAGAAAGATTGTTTAGTAGCTCATGGTGCATCATTATTACTAAAAGAAAGATTCGATTCAGATAAAACAATCATCCACATTTGTGAAAATTGTGGTACAGTTGCAATCTTTGATTGGATAAAGAAAAGAGCATCCTGTCCTAAATGTGGAGTTAATGCAGAAGTAAATGCAGTCGAAATGAGTTATGCATTCAAATTGTTATTAGATGAATTAAGATCATTGAATATATACCCTAAATTAAATTTAAAGAGTAAGTACTAAAAATGGAAAACATACACAAAAAAGTTGGAAGTATTAGCTTTAGTTTACTTTCACCACAGCAAATTAAAAAGACAGCACATGTTAAAGTAGTTACTCCGGAACTTTATGATAAAGAAGGTTATCCAGTAGAGGGTGGATTAATGGATACTCGATTAGGAGTAATTGATCCAGGTTTGAGATGTAGAACTTGTGCAGGGAAATTAAAAGAATGTCCTGGTCACTTTGGTTATATAGAATTAGGAAGACCTGTTTTGCATATCAGTTATGTTAAAGCAATTTTAATATTTTTACAAACCACTTGTGGTGAATGTGGTAGATTATTAATTGAAGAAGAAGAGATTATAAAAAATAAAGCAAGAATTGACAAATTAATTGAAACTGGTAAAGATGAATTAATTCCAAAAATAAACAAATTAATTAGAACTTCTGCAAAAGCAACTAAAAAATGTCCTCATTGTAAAGCAAAAATTACACCTATTAAATTTGAAAAACCAAGTACATTTTTTGAAGATACTACAAGAGTTACTCCTATAGAAATTTTAGAAAGATTCGAAAAAATTTCTGATTCTGATTGTATGTTAATTGGTGTCAATCCACAATTTGCTCGTCCTGAATGGATGGTATTAACAATATTCCCTATTCCACCAGTAACAATGAGACCTTCAATTACTCTTGAATCTGGAGAAAGAGCAGAGGATGATTTAACACACAAATTAAGTGATATTGTTAGAATAAATCAAAGATTATTCGAAAACATTAACGCTGGAGCTCCAGAAATTATCGTCGAGGATTTGTGGGATTTATTACAATATCATGTTACAACTTTTTTCAATAATGAAGTTGCACAAGTTCCACCAGCAAGACATAGATCTGGTCAACCATTAAAAACAATTACAGAAAGAATCAAAAGTAAAGAAGGAAGATTCAGACACAATTTAGCTGGTAAAAGAGTAAACTATGCTGCTCGTACAGTTATCTCACCAGATCCAAAATTAGAACTAAACGAAGTTGGAGTTCCTTATGCAATTGCTATGGAATTAACAGTGCCTGAAAGAGTAACTGAATGGAATCTTGAATGGTTAAAAACATTTATTAAAAATGGTCCAAAAGTTTATCCTGGTGCTAATTATGTTTTAGATGGAAGTAAAAAGAAAAAAATTTCAGCAGAAACTCAAGAAGTAATTTTAGAAGAATTAATTCCAGGTCACATTGTTGAACGTCATTTGATGGATGGAGATGTTTCTATATTTAACAGACAACCTTCTCTGCACAGAATGTCCATCATGTGTCATAAGCTTAAAATTCTTCCAGGAAAATCATTTAGATTAAATCCAGCAGTTTGTAATCCTTACAACGCAGACTTTGATGGAGATGAAATGAACTTGCATATTCCACAAACTGAAGAAGCAAGAGCTGAAGCAGAAATTTTAATGGAAGTTGAAACTCAAATTATGAGTCCAAAACATGGTTTAAATATAATTGGATGTATTGAGGATGCTGTTACAGGAAATTATTTATTAACTGATGATAATATGGTTCTTTCAAAAGAAGATGCTATAACCTTACTTTTATCAATTGGTGTAATAGATACTGAAAAATTAAAAAAATTCAAAAAGAATGTTACTGGAAAAGAAGTTTTTTCAGCATTATTACCTGATGATTTAGATTTTATTTATGATAAAGTTATTATTGAAAATGGTCAATTAAAAACAGGCCAAATAGATCCAAAAACAATTGGAGAAGGTAACGGAACTTTATTAAGAGATATTCATAGAAGTTATTCTGAAACTAAATGTGTTGATTTATTCGGAAAGATTTTCAAATTAGGAATTGCATTTTTAATGATGAGAGGATTTACAATCACAACTTCAGATGCAGATATTCCAGAAGATGTTCGAGATAAATCTAAAGAAATTACTTCAAATGCAATAAAATCAGTTAATGAAATTATTGATGATTATAATTCTGGAAGATTGAAAAATTTCTCTGGAAAAACAATAGAAGAAACTTTAGAGTTAATGGTTATGAAGAAATTAAACGAAACAAGAAACTCTATTGGAAAAATGATTAGTAAATCTGTTTCTTTAACAAATAATGCAATTATTATGTCTCGTGCAGGTAAAGGTAATATTACAAACTTGGCTCAAACAAGTGTACTTGTAGGTCAACAAGCATTAAGAGGAAAAAGAATAGAAAGAGGTTACAAAAATAGAACTTTATCATTATTCAAAGAGCATGATAAAAGCCCAGAATCTCGTGGATTCGTAAGACACTGTTACAAAAATGGTTTAAATCCAGTTGAATTCTTTTTTCACGCAATGACTGGTAGGGACTCATTAATGGATACAGCTTTAAGAACTCCAAAGTCAGGATACTTATACAGAAGACTTGCTAACGCACTTCAAGATTTGAAAGTTGAATACGATGGTACAGTCAGAGACGCAAGTAAAACAATAGTTCAATTCTCCTATGGAGAAGATAAAATTGATGTTTCAAGAAGTGAAAATGGAACTATTGATGTAAAAAAAATAATTGATGAAGTCACAAAGAAAAAATGATAGAAGAAATTGCAAAACAATACGAAGGAAAAATCCCCGCACCATTAATTCAAGAAGTAATTGATGAGTCAAAGGATAGAAAATTAACTAAAGCACAAATTGAAAAAGTATTTAATAAATTACTTGAAAAATACAATTATGCTAAAATTCAATCCGGGGAAGCAATTGGTATTATTACAGCAGAATCATTCGGAGAACCAGGTACACAGATGACTTTAAGAACATTCCACTTCGCAGGAGTTGCTGAAGTAAACGTTACTTTAGGTTTACCAAGACTTATCGAAATTTTCGACGCTAGAAAAGAACCTAGTACTCCATTAATGACAGTTTTTTTAAATAAACCTTATAATAAAGATGAAAAATATTTAGAAAAAATTATTGCTCAAATTAAAGAAATTAGAGTTCATGAAATTGTAAGTGAGATTTCAATAAATCTATTAAAATTACAAGTAGAATTTGTTTTAAATAAAAAAAGATTAAAAGAATTAGGATTAAATGAAGAAGAAACAATCAAAATTGTCAAAGACTCATTCAAAAATTTAGATTTTGCAGATAGTGATAATCGTTATTATCTTATCCCAAAGAACAAAGAAGGTGGTTTACCAGCATTATATAATATCAAAGAAAGATTAAAAGAAGTTAAAATTAAAGGAATTAATGGAATCCTAGAAGTAATCCCAAAAATGGAAAACAATGAAATTATTTTATTAGCTTCAGGATCAAACCTAAAAGATGTATTCAAAATTCCAGAAGTAGATTTCACAAAAACTATATCTAATGATATTTTTGAAGTTTCTAAAAATTTAGGTATCGAGGCTGGAAGGCAAATAATTATTCAAGAAGCATCTAAAGTTCTAAGTGAACAAGGATTAGATGTTGATATAAGACATATTATGTTCATTTCAGATTTAATGACAAATAGAGGAGAAATAAAAGGTATTACTAGAAGTGGTATTTCAGAAGAAAAAGAATCTGTTTTAGCAAGAGCTTCATTCGAGACCCCAATTAAACATTTGATTAATGCAAGTTTAAAGGGAGAAGTTGACAGATTAAATTCAGTTGTTGAAAATGTAATGATTAATCAACCAATTCCATTAGGTACGGGTTTACCAAGTTTAATAATAAAAGATAAGGAGAGCAAAAAATGAGCTTAGACAAATTAAAACAAATCCTAAAAGACAAGAAAAAATTAACTTTTGGTGCAGATGAAACATTAAAAAATATTAAACTTGGAAAAATTCATACAATATTCCTCTCAAAAGATTGTAAACCATTAATAAGAGATAGAATTTTGAGTAATAAAAACGAGGGAGATTTAGAAATTTTTGAACTTGATGTTAATGCTGCAGATATAGGAATTCTTTGCAAAAAACAATTTTCAATATCAGTTATTTCTTGCTAAAAATGATTCAATACGACGCTCAAACAATCGGATACATCAATTTATTTGAAAAAAATACTGGAGCTAAAGTTAAAGACTGTTTTAATGAAGAAGAATTTTTAGTATTCGTAGTCCAACCACAGAATCTAAAAAAAGCTTTAGAAAATCATGGCCAAAAAATTCAAAGATTAAATTTACTTACAAAAAGAAGAATTAAAATCATAGAATTTAATGAAGACCCAAAAAAGTTTTTATTAAATTTATTATATCCACTTAAATATGAAATAGAATTATCCGATAATTCAATCCTAATTAAGACAAAAGATACAAAAGAAAAAGGCCAAATATTTGGTCGAGAAAAAACAAATTTAAAGAGAATTCAAGGGATTCTAAACAAATACTACAAGTTAGAAATAAAAGTAGTCTGAATTTGACAGAAACCTTTAAAAAGTCCTGAATTTCTCTAACCAAGAAAAATGAGTAAAAAAAGTAACGGTTTAAATGCGGGAACAAAATTAAGGAAACGAAGAAAAGTTAGTTTAATGCTTAATAAAGATTATAAAAGAAGAATCTTTAATTTAAAAGTTAAATCTGACCCTCTAGAAGGATCACATCAAGCTAAAGCTATTGTTCTAGAAAAAATTCAATTAGAAGCAAAACAGCCAAACTCAGCAATGAGAAAAGCAGTTAGATGTCAATTAATCAAGAATGGAAAAAAAGTAACAGCTTTCGCACCAGGAATGGGAGCAATCAAAATGATTGATGAACACGATGAAATTATCATAGAATGTATTGGTGGTAAAATGGGTCGTGCAAAAGGAGATATTCCATGTGTTAGATGGCAAGTAATCAAAGTAAATGATCAGTCATTAAATGCTTTACTAAGAGGAAAAATTGAGAAGGGTAGAAGATGAATGAATTAAAAATATTCGACAGATGGGATACTAATCAAATCAAAGTAACTGATTTAGGTTTACAAGATTATATTAATTTAAAACAAATTGTTGTTCCAAGAACTTGTGGAAGAAATATTGGTACACAATTTTGGAAATCTAAAACAAACATTGTTGAAAGATTAATCAATAAACTAATGATTCCAGGTCACAAGGGTAAAAAGCATAAAATCTCTTCTGGAAGATGCGGTGGTAAAGCAATTACAACTTATCTTATTGTTGAAAAAACATTTTTAATTATTGAAAGAAAAACCAATAAAAATCCAATTGAAGTATTTGTCAAAGCATTAGAAAATGCTGCACCAAGAGAAGAAATTACAACAATTGAGTATGGTGGAGCAAGATATCCAAAAGCAGTTGAATGTGCACCACAAAGAAGAATAGATATGGCCTTAAAATTAATGGTACAAGGTTCTTACGCTAATTCTTACGGAAAGAAAAAAAGCATCGAAGATGCATTAGCAGAAGAAATTATCAAAGCTTACAATATGGATCAAACAAGTAATGCTATCGGTAAAAAATTAGAAATTGAAAGACAATCTGATGCTTCTAGGTAAATTTTTTTATTTAAAATCTTCTTAATTCAACTTACCAAAACCTTTATAAATGTAGTCTTGAACTTTAAGACCTATAATGAAAGACAAAAAGACCACCAAAAATGATGATATTAAACTAGGTGTTGAACTTCCAAAATTAACTCCAGAAATGGAAAAAAAGATTTCTCATATTAAATCTGAATTAGATAAATTTAAAGAAGATTGCCTAAAAAAATATCCTAATCTTGTTGGAATGTCAGTTCTACCTCAATTACCTAACCAACCATTACCACCTGGTGCTCAACCAATGCCTAATGAAGTACAAAATCCAAATGAGATTAATATTTTCATATTATTTGATGATGCAAACTTAAACATTCAAGAAAAAAATGATTTAATTGTTTCAAGTACAAAAGAAACAAATGAAATTGCAAAAAATACTCATGAAAATTTCAAACCACAAGTAATGTTAATTTCTGAATTAAAAGAAGCTTGTTATGATGCGAAAAATTATTTGATTCAAACTGTTGCAAATTCAGGATTAATTTTTGATAAAGGTTTATTATCTGCTTTGAAAGTTGCTGAACTTCACAAAAATATGGCTATTCAAAAATTTGAAAGATATGTTGTCAGTTATATTGCTGTTGGAAGTTTATTCAGAGGAGATGCAAATCCTAATGATATTGATGTAGCAATAGTTATTGATGATACTGATGTTAAAAAAATGTCCCGTTTTGAATTAAGAGACAAATTAAGAGCAATTATTATTAACATGGGTTTTGATGCTTCACAAATTACTGGTGTCAAAGCACAATTCCATATTCAAACTTATATCTTAACTGATTTTTGGGAAAGTGTCAAAGATGCTAATCCAGTAATTTTTACAATGTTAAGAGATGGAGTTCCATTATTCGATCGTGGAGTTTTCATGCCTTGGAAATTACTTTTACAAATGGGTAGAATCAAACCATCTCCAGAAGCAATTGATATGAACATGGAAATTGGAGATAAATTAATTGAAAGAACAAAACAAAAATTATTATCAGTTGTGGGTGAAGATTTATTTTATGCAGTTATGAATCCAACACAAGCAGCATTAATGTTGTATGGAATTCCTCCACCAACACCAAAAGAAGCTGTAAAATTAATGGAAGAAATTTATGTTAACAAAGAAAAATTATTAGAAAAAAAATATGTAATAATCCTAGAAAACATTAGAAAAACTTTCAAAGACATTGAACATGGAGAATTAAAAGAAGTTTCAGGTAAGGATATTGATAAATTATTAAAAGATTGTAAAGATTATTTAGAAAGAATCAAACTTTTATTCAAAGAAATAGAAAATCGAAATGAAAAATCTATAATGCAAGAAATTTATACTACTACCATGAATTTAACTAGAGAATTATTAATTGAACTTGGAGCAAAAAATATCACCGCACAAAATATTTCAGAATTATTCAAGAAGTATGCATGTGAACAAGAAAAATTACCATTAAAATATTATAATGATCTTAATACAATTTTGAAAGGCAAAAAAGATTATGATACTAAAAAATTAACTAAACAAGAAGTTAATAAGGTTAGAAGAGAATCAAAAGAATTCATAAGAGCAGTCATGGATACTTTAGATTATAAACGCTCTATGCAATTAGACAAAGCAAAACTCCATTTTAGATATGGTGGAAAGAATGGAGAAATCATTTTTTTAAAAGAAGTTGTATTCATAGTTAAAGATTCAACAAAAAGAGATGAGATATTGATTGCTAATATAACTCCTGACGGAGGCTTTGAAAATATAAAAAATAGTACCGTTGACGAGTTCGAAAAGTATATAAAGAGCATAAAAATGCCTCATGATAAAGTCCTAAAAACTAGAACTTTAGAATCAATAAAAACAATAATTGGCGAGGATGTTGAGGTATTATGGAAGGCATAATTAATAACTACAGAAGAAACAGAGCAAGTCAAAACACAAAACACATGGTAATTAGTGTTTCAAATATTGACACAAAAGCTAAGGCAGAAAAATTAATTGGTAAAAAAGTTACATTCAAAACTGAAACTGGAAAATCAATTATTGGTGAAGTTAAAAGCACACATGGCAATAAAGGTTGCATTAGAGCAGTCTTTGAAAGAGGTATTCCAGGTCAAGGATTAGGACAAAAAGTGGTGATTGAATAAAAATGGCAGGAATTAGAAAATTTTCATGTTATAGAAAAGTTAAGCGTGCTTACACTAGAAAATCAAGATATAAGGTAAAAGGTTATGTAAAAGCAACTCCAGTTTGTAAAATGCAAAAATTCAACTTTGGAGACAACAAAAGAACCTTTCCTCATAAAGTTTTCTTAGTATCAAAAGAAAAAATTCAGGTTCGTCATAATGCATTAGAATCAGCAAGAACTTCTGTTGTAAGAAGATTAACAAATACATTAGGAAAAGATTATCATTTCCAAATCAGAGCCTATCCACATCATGTTTTAAGAGAAAACAAGATGATTACTGGAGCAGGAGCAGATAGGATGCAAACAGGTATGCAGCGTTCATTTGGTAAAGCTATGAGCTTAGCAGCACAATTAAAAGAAGGAACACCAATTTTCTGTGTTTATGTTGAAAAAACTGGGATTCCAAACGCGCGTATAGCATTAAAATCTGCAAGTCCAAAACTTCCTGGTAAATGCGCTATTGAAGTCCAATAAATTTTATAAATTCTTTAATTAATTTTTTATTTATGTCTAAAGTTTATTTAGCTGGTCCAGTAACAGGATTAAATTATAATGAACGAAATTCTTGGAGAAAATCTGCAATTTCAGAACTAGCAAAGTATGGAATAACTGGAATTTCTCCACAACGTGACAAAACAAAACTTGCTTTCGAATTAGATGAAGATGATAGTGATTTAGTAAAAGCCTTATGTGGAGAAAAAGGTTTAGTAAGAAGAGATTTTCACGATGTTCAAACTTGTGATGTGTTATTAGCAAATTTACTTGGTGCTCAAACAATTTCAATAGGTACAATGATTGAATATGGCTGGGCAAATGCATTTAATAAACTCATTGTAACAGTAATAGAAAAGAAAGGAAATCCTCATGAACATGTTTTTATTAGAGAATTAACTGGATACAGAGTAGAAACTTTAGAAAGTGGCTTAGCAGTCGTAAGATCCATATTTAACAAATAGATTTTCTAATTATTTGCTACCATTATATACTAAAAAAAACATAAATCTTTAAAAAGCCTTTTTCTTTATAAAGAACTATGAAAAAGAGGTTTTTGAAATTCATAGAGAATCTTCCCTTAATTGAAAAAGAAGAATTAGATGACGAATCAAACATTGGACCTTATGTTGCAATGTAATTATTTTTTATTTTAAAAAAAATTGTTTTAAAAAAACTTTTCATCACAATGAATATAATTTAATAATTACTATCACAATAATCTTTATAAATCTCATCATCAACAAGTTTAGAAATTATTATGGGAGGCAATAAAAAATGAATGTATTTGGTTCATTAATAGAAAACGCATTAAAAAACGCTGATACTACTAGTCAAAGTCATAACGAAGTGGTCGGACATGCAAACATCAAAGTTATAGGTTGTGGTGGTGGTGGTACAAACGCTACTAACTGGCTTTTCAAAAAAGGTGTTCAAGGTGCCGAGATTATGGCTATTAACACAGATAAACAACACTTAGACTTAGTTGAAGCAGATAGAAAATTATTAATCGGAAGAGACTTAACAAGAGGTCTTGGTTGTGGTGGATTTCCAGAAAAAGGAAGAGAAGCAGCTAAAGAACAATTGGGCGAATTAAAAGAAATGCTTCGCGGTGCTGATATGGTTTTCATCGCTGCTGGTATGGGCGGTGGTACTGGTACTGGTTGTGCTCCTGTTGTTGCTGCCATTGCAAAAGAAGAAAAAGCAATCGTTATTGGTGCTGTCACAATGCCATTCGAGATTGAGCGCGCACGTATAGAAAAAGCAGAATATGGTTTACAACAATTAAGAGATGTCTGTGATACAGTAATTGTTATTGATAACAACAGATTAGTAAAAATTGCAGGTAACTTACCAATTCAACAAGCTTTTGCTGTAGCAAACGAATTAGTCTCTACAATGATCAAAGGAATCGTTGAAATTATTGCAGTCCCATCTCTAGTCAACTTAGATTATGCAGATGTAAAAGCAATCATGTCCAATGGTGATGTTTCAGTTGTTGGTATAGGTGAATCTGATTCTCAAAATAGAGTTGAAGAAGCTGTTCGTCGTGCACTATCAAATCCATTATTAGAAGTTAGTTATGAAGGTGCTTCCGGTGCTTTGATCCATGTTTCTGGTGGCGATGATTTAACTTTAGATGAAGTAAACAAAGTTGGTAACATGCTAACCATGCTAACTGAAGCTTTGGATGAAGATGCAAATGTTATTTGGGGTGCAAGAATCTCTAGTGACATGAAAGGTAAGTTAAGAGTAATGGCAATCATTACCGGTGTTACATCTCCTTACATTATGGGTAAGGGTGCTAAGAGAAAAGACAACTCCAAGCACATGTCAAATAATTTGGGCATTGATTTTGTTTAAATTTTTTATTTTTTTAGTTAATAAATCTAATGTAATGTTAATTTTATTCCAATATTTTTTATCTCACCAAATAATCTTTATTAATTCAAATTTCTTTTCACAAAAGGATAAAAAACTAATAAAATTATTAGCAGACTTATCCCAGAAATAAAAAATCCTATACTGAATGAAATTACCATTACAAATCCAATAGCAAATGTGAATATTGCTTCAAATAATTTTCCAATCAACGCTTTAATTGACAACATAGTTGCTTTATACCTTTTGTTAATCGAAAAATTATTCAGATAATGTTCAGTAATTATTGGCGTTCTTGCATGATAATATCCTATTACTATCGCCAAAACTATTCCAATTAGATAAGGATTTTTTAATTGAGAGCTTAATATAATAAAGCCAGAAAAGAAAAAGATTTCATAAAAAATTAATTTTTGAAGTTTAATTCTCTTCAAAAAATTCAAATTATGCCCCACAACAAACCAAATTATTCTAGAAAGTGCCATTATAAAACCAATTAAAATTATTGGAAATCCAAGAGACTGTACAAATGGTTCTTTATATGGAGAAAGACCAAGTATAAAAGCCCCAATAATCCCTAAAAAAATAGAAACCCTATAAAACCCAGTCCCCTTAAATCTCTTTAATTGCGACAAAATTTTCTCTCCTTCAATATCTTCAGCAGTATATTCTATTTTTGGAGAGAATAAAGAAAAGGCTATAATAATTCCAACTATATCAAGAATTAAATATACCTGTATTGGCATCAACAAAGAGATTTTAGTTAACAATGGCAGGGCCAAAATCATACCTGCAGAGATTAAAGAAACTTTAGCTTTAATTTTCCCATCTATATCTCCGTAATTACCTTCTTTCTTTAATCCTAAAAGGGTATTATGCAAAAAAGCCTCTGCAGTACCAGATGTAAACGCAAATCCTATGGAGATGAATGCAGAACCTAATATAAAATAAGGTAAAGAATTTCCCAATACAAAAAATAATGTTGAAGCTAACATAGAAAGTTTTGCTAAAATTAATGCGGCCTTATGCCCCATTTTATCAGAAATATATCCAGAGGGGATTTCTAAAAGAAATCCTGCAATCCATCCAATTCCGGTATAGAGCCCTATTTGTTGAGCTGTTGTGTTAGGAAGAGATAAAAAATAAAGAGCAAGGATAGGGATATAATTTCTTCTATTAGTTAATATTATTAGAAAATATTTCCAAATATTTGATTTTAACCTTTTTTGCATATGAATAAATAAAATCTTTTAAAATATATATAAATATATTGAATTTATGCCTAACGCGGTCGGAAAAACTTCCCCAGCCGAATATAAACAATAAATGACAACTAAGAAATTATTTGATATCATTTTCAGAATAAAACTAGAAGCCTACTCTTCCTTACAATAATCTACAAAAACCTTTTTATATTTTACTTTTTAATTTAGGACAGAGCAATTAGCTAAGGTACTTCAATAAATTGTTTTAACCTAGAAAAAGGAATAGTACCCCCTGATATTCATGAAGATCAGAATAATTTTCTCCTCTGTATGCATGTAATTGTACAGATAACTCAGAAAGAGTGTACCCTGCTTCAATAATGTGAGGAACAACTCTTTGAAAATAAGGAATATATTTTCCAGGAATATTTTGAAATTCCAAGCAAACAAATCTTTTATCTGTAAAAAAACCTGCAAAAGGAAGAAATTCTAAAGGAAGATCCTGTGGTCGTATAGACAATAAATCTTTTTTCCATCGATGCACAGCCTCAGGACCAACTTTATCATAAATGCTCACAATCTTACATTCAGGATGACTCCCCCAACCCAGAAAATCAGCATCTCCCCATTGGAGAATATAGGGATGAACACCATACTCTCGCAACCTGTCATTCATTTCTCTATAAGAGAGAGTATGGAGAGTCTGAGCAAAATCAACAAAACCAGAATCATTTGGATAAAAAGTTAGATATAATTTATCATCAGCTTCAGATAAGTTTTCAACAAGCGTATGTAAATGTTGAGGACAGGGATAAAC
>JAGWAA010000008.1 GCA_018302165.1 Candidatus Woesearchaeota archaeon | reverse complement strand
TAGAAATAATTGCAGACCAAATTATAATTCC
This sequence comes from Candidatus Woesearchaeota archaeon, assembly GCA_018302165.1. Lineage (GTDB taxonomy): Archaea > Nanobdellota > Nanobdellia > SCGC-AAA011-G17 > GW2011-AR17 > JAGVZZ01. Next base: position 12,511 of record JAGWAA010000008.1, on the reverse strand, counting down.
AGAAAAAAAGATTTAGGGATAAAAGAGATTTTTGGTGCTCTCAATAATTGAATAAAATCTATATCTAATATAATTGAATTGAATTTATGTTTTATTTCTGAAATGATATTATTTAATTCTAAAGTATCAGTTACTTCTATATCAAATTCTAAATTCCAAAAACCTAGAGTTTTGTTTAATCTAATTATATTTTTATTTTGATGACAAAATTTTAGAAGTTCATTTTCTTCCTTAGAAAGATGATGATATTTAATTAGTATTTTGAAAGGAAGATGATTATATTTGTAACAATCCAAGTTTAATGAATAACCTTTAATAATTCCCTTGGCTTCAAGAGATCTTATCTTTTTAATAATAGTCTTTGGGTTTATTTTAAGTTTGGAAGCTATTTTCACATATGAAGAACGAGGAGATTCATATAATATAAAAATAATTTTTTTATCAGTAGAATCCAAAACTGAAATTGATTTGTCACCACCATAAATAATTGTTCCGGTATGAGAAGAGTGTTCAACTAAATATCTTCTTCCAAATTCATGAGAAGAAATTGTGGTTAAAACTTCTGTATTTTCAAATATATTTGGAAATTTATCAATAATTGTTTGTAATACTTTATTAAACTTAGAAGCATTTTTGGAAGCAAAATATACAATCAAATCCCATTTCCCAGAACAAGGAATTACAGATAAAACTGAAGGATTAGTGAGAAAATGTTGGATTAGTGATTCAAATTGTTCTTTTTTTTGATAATTAAGTCTGAAATAAACTCTAAAACAATCATAATCTAAATTAGAATAATCAAAAATAGCAAAAAAATCTATAATTAAACCTTGTTCTTGAAATTGTTTAATTTTATAATTTATACCTTGTTGACTAGCTTTTAATCGCTTTGCAACTTGATTTAAAGGGGTTCTAGAATTTTTGGAAAGTTCATAAATAAGAGATAATTCTTTTTTTGAATATTTTTCAGACATTTTCTACAATAGAGTACTATTTTGTATATAAATTTACCTGAAATAAAACATTACTCTAAGGAAGTTTTATATACATTCTTTTTCCATAAAGCTTTTAATTAAACACGAAAGAGGCTAAATTTATGAATAATGGAATTTTAGGTAAAAAGAAAGTCAAAGGAATTGCTTTAAAGACAATAGAAGAAATTGAAAGAATTAAAAATAGCAATTCTAGTTTAGGTTCTGATGTAGTTTCTGCAGCTGCTTCTGTTAGTAGAGTTTTTGGAAGATATGTTGATTATGTTCAATTTGAAACACCAAAAAAACCAGCTTATATAATCCTTTTAGATTACCCTGAAAAAAAATTACAATATTTACATGGAGGAATTACAGGCATTGCTAAAAAATATGTTGGGAAGAGATTTAGTGTAGTAATGAAAGATTTATTGATTGAAATGGGGAATTGTGATGGAGCTGTTGTTGTTGGAGAAGATGGAAAAGTTCTAAGAGTTGGGGCACAATTAACAAAATTAGATACTAAAAAGATTCTAAATGAAAGAAAAAAAGAATATGGAGATTTAGGAAGTCCTGGGAGATTACTAGGATTTTCAAATGATATTGGAACAAGGCATACATCTGCATTAGTTGCTTCTTACCAACAAGAAGGAATAAAAGTTATTACCTTGAGTGAAGAAACTGGAGATTTAAGAGTTTACGAAAATGGAAGAATTATTGCTTCTTCAAATGAAAATGATAGAATCCATGAATTGAAAATAAATAAAAGAACGGCTCAAACTTCTTTTATAGGAAAATTAGCAGCTCTATCTATGTTCTGAAAAATTTTCAATTTTTTTATAGATTAATTTATAATCAATTGAAAATAGATAAAATTATGAAAAAAATAATCATTCTTCTATTTCTGTTATTAAATTCTTGTAGTGAACATGCTTTAGAAGTTGTTGATGGGGATACCATAAAAACTGAGATAGGGACTATAAGATTTTCTGGGATTAATACTCCGGAAAAAGGTGAATGTTATTATGAAGAAGCTACCAACAGAACAAAGGAATTAATATTATATCAAAAAATAATTTTAGAAGAAGATTATGTTGATGAAGATGAATATGGACGGAAATTGAGATATGTTTATGTAGATGATAAATTTGTAAATGGAATACTTGTAAAAGAAGGTTATGCAAGAGTATTTGATGCTTTTAATAAAACTACAAAAAGATATGTTGAATTAAAAATTTTAGAAGAAGAAGCTAAAAAAGATCAAAAAGGAATTTGGAGTTGTTAGCGGTATAACGCATTTAGCTTTTTTTAGAAATCACAAAATCAAATAATGAAAGTTCTACATAATAATTACCAAATCTATCTTCAATTGTTCCATTTTCTCCAATTCTAAATCCATTTGCATTAAATAAAAGTTTATCTCCTTTAACTATTTCAGTTAGTCTAATAACCCATCTTGAATCTAGACGACCATATTCATTTAATGATATTTTTCTAGGCCCAGAAAAACTGACCACATGAGCAAAAGTAGGGCCGACAGGAAAACTAATAATATCTGGATTACCATTTGCTATAGCAACTGGATTATATCTATTATTTTCCCAAGAAGTTACTAATCCAGCCGAACCAATAAATTGTCGCGTAGAATCATTTTCCCATTCCATTTTTCCAGAAACAGTAATTTCATTGCCACCATATCTAACTACATGCCTTTCTAAAAAAGGCCTATCCACTAAAATTTTATCTTTTTTTTTAAACCAATCATTTGATGGATCAAAAATGCTCATATAAATAATGATTATTGACAAGTATATAAGCCTTAAGTTATAATTAAGGAAAAATTACTACTGATTCTGAAGGATTTTCGGAAAAAATGAAGATGGAATTATAAAAAGATTCTGTTAAAAATAAATTATGATTCAAATAATTATAGGGATTATTGTTGGAGTATGCTTAGGAATATTTACAGGTTTAAGTCCTGGAATACATGTAAATTTAATTTCAGTATTAATGTTTAGTGTTTCTGCATATTTATTAAAAATTGTTGATCCACTAATATTAGGGATAGTTATTGTTTCTATGGCTATAACCCATACTTTTTTGGATATTATTCCATCAATATTTCTAGGGGTTCCTGATGATGAAGAAGCAATCGCAGCATTACCATCACATAGAATGTTATTACAAGGAAATGCATTTGAAGCTGTGCAATTAAGTACAATTGGTGCCTTAGGAGGTTTGATTATTGCAATTTTATTAATTCCAATCTTTCTAATATTTACTGAACATCTTTATGCATTTCTTGAGAGTTCAATTGCACTGTTATTGATATTAACTGCTGGATTCATGATATTTAATGAAAAAAATAAATTATGGGCCTTAATCATTTTTTTAATTTCGGGAGTTTTAGGAATAATTGTTTTTGCAATACCTGTTAATGAACCATTATTTCCATTATTTTCTGGGTTGTTTGGAATTTCAATGTTAGTGAATAGCATTAAAGAAAATGTGAAAATCCCAGAACAGAAATTTCAAGATGTGGAAGTTAAAGGAGCTGGTAAAGCAATCTTAACTTCAGTAATAATGGGCTGGATTGCAAGTTTCATGCCTGGAATTGGAACTGCACAAGTTGCGGCAATATCAGCAAAGATTGTTAAATTAGAAGAGAATGCTTTCATAATTCTAGTAGGAGGGCTATCAACAGTTAATATGTTACTGTCGTTAGTTAGTCTTTATTTATTGGAAAAGGCTAGAAATGGTGCAGTCGTGGTGGTAATGAAATTATTAGAAGTTGAACAAAGAGAATTTTTTATTTTATCCTTCTCCTGTTTAATTGCAGGAGGAATAGCAACAATAATAACATTAAAAATAGCAAAATTATTTACTAAATTTATTGGAACTATTAATTATAAAAAATTATGTCTTGGAGTATTGTTGGTTATTTTTATTTTAGTTGCAATTATATCCGGCTGGTTAGGGATCTTAATTTTGATTATTAGTACTTTCCTAGGATTATTAACAGAATTAAAACAAATAACAAAAAGTCAAATGATGGGTTGTTTAATTATCCCAGTTATAATTTATTTTATTTAAAAAAAAGAAAATGGTTTAATCCTCTTCATCAAAACCACCATCATTATCAAAATCATCATCACCATCATCTAAATCATCGTCATCATCAATTTTTAATAATGGGTCTGTTATCAAATTTTTCATTTTTTGTTTCCTCCTAAGGAATTGTTGGCGAATGTGGGTGAGAATTAGTTTAAATACTTTTTGTATAGAAATTAATCTATTTATAAAAAGATTTATAAAAGCTATTGTTATAAAATAGTATATGGCTTTAGATTTAAGTTTAGTTATTCCCGGATTAATTATTGGAATAATTGCAGGAGCAGTTGATTTGTTTTTTATGATAAAAGATGAGAGTGGTGCTGCAAACCAAGTTATTGGCCATGGTTTAGGTGCTTTTGTACCATTGATAATTGCAGGGATATTTTCTATGCATCTAGAATGGTTAATGAGTATGTCATTTGCTCAAGGGAATATTCTTTCAAATGAAATTGTTATGAGAATTGCGCTAGTATTGGTCGTTGCAATTGTAACTTTTAGTAAATCAAAATTATTCAAAGGAGCTAGAGGTGTTGGAACACATGAATCATTCTTGCATACATTACTTGTAGGAGCAATTGTTGGATTGGCACCATATCTTTGGATGTTAATAGCACCTGTTTTACCAGTATGGATGAGTGGTTCTAGTACAAGTTAAAAAAATTAGAATTTTTTGGTTAATAATTTTTTCTTTGTATTTTCAATTCGAGATAAAAATAAATCTGGGAGATCCATAAATTTTGTTTCAGGATCATCAATCATTGCAACAAACTCTGCTTCAGCAATCTTTAATTCATGAAATAAACTTAAGTATTGATCAGTACCAGAATGCATTTTATTTCTTAGAGATTCAACAACCTGAATAGCTTTCTCAACCTTGCGCATATAAAGAGCTTCAGGAGTAATTAATTTTTCTTCCTTTCTGGGTTCAAAATTAAAATCAGGATTTGAATTCTTAAGTCTTTCTAGACGGTCTCTCATTGAATCTGCCATAAGATAATATGTCAAAAATCAATTTAAAAGGATTTGTGCATTGGAGAATATAATTAGATTAATTTCATCCTTTTGTTAATATCCTCTTTTAATGAAGTTATTAAATCTCTTGGATCTTGATTATTTTCTAAAGCATATTCAATCATTCTAATCTTTTCAAAGTTTGATTCAAAGCCTTGACGCCCATAAGTTTCTAATGTTTCTTTTACGCGTTGTATCGTTGCTTTAGCCATAAATAACTGGCTGTTATTAAGAAACTTTTCTAGATCCTCTAAATACCTTAATGTCCATAACATATCAAATGAATAATTTGCCTTTGTCATCATAACAAAAACGAATTTATGGTTTAAAAGGATTTATGAGAACTATTGTTTACTTTCCCAAATATCTCCAGCTTTATAGAATGCTAATTTTCTTTGGTATTTAGAAGATTTAACATAAATTTGAGTAGTTCCGATATCTGAATGACCTGCATAAGACTTTATTGCAAATGAATCAACACCCTCATCAGCCATGTGTTGTAATCTTGAATGTCTAAACATATGCGGATGTAGATCTCTGGAAAGCAATTCTTTACCATATTTCTTTAAATTGTACCAAACAGTCATTGGTTTGATTTTGAAGATTAAATCATTTGGATTTGCAACAGGATTTTCAACTAGGTATTCTTTAAGGATGTTTGCAGTTGTTTGCTGAAAAAAAACAGTTCTTGGTTTTTTACCCTTACCCAATAAATGGGCTTCCCTTGTTGTCATATCAATATCTCTTAATTTTAAATTTGTCATTTCAGAAACCCTTGCAGCAGTATCATACAAAAATCTAACAATTAAATTATCCCTTTTATTTTTTATATTGTCCACCAAGAAAAAAAGTTCAGTTTTTGAAAGTATGGAATTACTTAAACGTTCTTCATCATTTATTGCAGAACTAAATTTTCTTTTGAAAGATAAAACTTCTTTTATTATTTTTTCATCATAGCCAATATAATTTAAGTAAAGCCATAAAGTGTATGAAGCTAAAGGATATTTTCTAGTTTCCAAATAATTCTTATGTAATAATTTTAGGTAATCTACTGTACCCCCAGGTGAAGTATCTTGTACATATTTTGCTAAAGTCATTGCACCAGAAATTGTTTTTTCACCAAGAGGCTTACCATTTTTCTTAACAGAGCTTTGAAGATATTGTTCAAATTCCAGAAGTACCTCTTTTTTCATATAAAATATGATGCAAAAATAGCATATAATGTTTTTGTTTTTGTAGATAGAGTGTTGTAAAGCAGTTCTAAACTATATAACGTATATAATTTAAGGATTTATCGACGATAAAATGAGAATATTTAATCAATGATTAAAAGTTTTGTGCAATAAAAAATTTGATTAAAAATTAAAGGTTTTGAGCAGAATAAATATAAAGGAAAAATAAAAATAATATGAATAACACTTTGATTTTTGTAAGACCTGTTGAAACAAATATAGATTAATCAATTCCCTTAAGTGATGGATTTTAACTAAAGTAGGAAAAGAAAAATTTAAGCTATCAACGAATAAAAGATTATCTGATTATGTTAATGTTATTATTTCTTTAAAATAAATTAAAGCATACCAAATAGTATTGAATTAATGAAAAGCTAGAAAGCTTTAAAGTTTTTAAATCGTAGAATAATTAAAAATAATAAGGTTGTTAAAATTTAGGATTTCCTTATAGCTTTTGTTTTCAAAGTTTTCTTTCGCAAATTAATAATTGAACTAAAATCTTTACCTTTGAGGGTTCTTAAAACTGTAATATAAGTTTCTTTTCCAACTCTTTTTCTTTCGACGAGGCCATTAATCTCATATAGTGAAATAAATTGTGAAATCAAAGACCTATTTTTATCATAGCCTCCATCATCTCTGTAGGCTTCATCAGCAAGTGTTTTAATTGAAATCCATTTGGAAGAAGATTCTAAAACAAGACCACATAAAATTCCAAAAACTTTACTTTGAGTCCCAGAAAAAAGAGAAGATAAATCTCTATTATGTGATTTAATCTCAGTTTCATCTTCAGTTTCAACCTCATAAAGTTCTTCTTTTTCTTCTTCAACTCTCACTTTTTGTCTTTCTATGTTATTTTGGGATTCATAATTGATTAAAGATTCTAATAATTTAAGTCTCTTATCCAATCCTTCTATCTTTGAATGATGGTCTTCATGCTTTTCTTTAAAATGACTAATCCATTTTGAAACATGCGACATGTCACTTTTCATATTTTGAAAAGAATTCCTTACAGAAGACTCAATTTCAACAAATCTTTGATCATCTTTTTTTTTGAACCAATTAAACATCTAGAAATATATAAGATAAACTTGTTTAAATATTTTTTGGTAAGTGTTAGTAACATGTTACTTACGTATGTGGTAACGTTAAACTAACGTTAGTAACGTTAGTAACACATCGTTTTCGACGATAAAGTTTAAGTGTTAGTAACATGTTAGTTAGTGTATATTAACTGTTAATAACATGAAAGTAACGTGACGGAATAAGTGCAAGATTGATGGAAAGAGTTTTTAGATGAAAAATAAATTGGTGAAGAATTAAAACAAAACAAATTAAAAAGAGAATATGAAGAAAAAGGTTAAAATAAGCTTTAAAATCAAAAAGTGAGAGTTAATTAAAAAGGGTCAAATAGAGATCTTTGATCATTTGAAAGACTTCTAAGACCTAAAAGCTTAGACATGAGATTCAAAGAACGAAATTCTTTAGAAACTGAGATATAAGCCATACCATTTCTGTTCTTTTCCTTCATAATAGGAGTACCTTTCCTTATTAATTCAGAAATATAATCCCTAATAGAACTAGAAGAAAGATCAAGAAATTGAGCTAATTCCTGATAGGTAACAGGTCCTTTATTCTGTTCTTCAAGGGTATAAATAGCAGAAAACACCTTAAATTCCCTGTTAGTGAGAGACAAAAATGCCTTATTAAGACCAGCCTTAAGCTCCTCAAAATCAATATTATGTGTGCCGGAGTGTCGAAAGGGTGTCGAAAGAGTGTCGAGGTGTCGTTGACGCGTCGCAAGATACCCCTTCCTTTCCGATGGAGATACCATGCCGGAGTTACTAATAACCTCTTTTTCTTCTATTATAAGATTATTATTCTCTAAATCTTCTATTTTTGGTTTATTAACCTTATCAATGAACTCTTTCTCTATAATTTGTTCTTTATTATCTAACTTATCCTCTAGAACCCTAACACGGCTACTTAATTGCTCTATTGTAGAATTTAAGACAATTATGAACTCTCTATCTGCACGAAGCTCTTTCTCAAGTAAAGCCATATGTTCTTTAACTCTACGAAATGATTCTTTTATAGCGTCATCATCATGAAGAATACTCATAAAGGATAAAAATGAAATAGGATTTAAAAGATTTTATAGAAAAGAGTATAGGTGTCGAAAGAATGCCGGAACCCTGTCGAAAGAGTGTCGAAAGAATGCCGGAGTGGTGTCGGAAAGCTATAATCTTACCCAATATAATCTTCAGACTTACCTTTCTTTACAGCCATGGGCTGAAGTCTTGGAAGTACAATATGTGGAGGAAGATTAGCTTCTTGTTCAAAAAATAAAGCTTTAACATTACATCTAATAAAGATATTATTCAATACATCTTTACTAATCTCTGGGCTAAATTTCTTGGTTTTTTTCCATTCTTTGAAAATCTTCTCAAGTTCATTACGAGGACCTGCAAAAAGTAAATCTCCACCTAATATTAAGTTAGCTTGTTCTGTTTCATAATCAACTCTATATTCAAAAGAAAACTTAAGTAAAAGATCCTTCTTTAATTCCTCTTCTTTAAGATCAATAATCTTAATAGAAGTTTTGACTTTTAATGGAGCCTCGATGGCTTTCTTTTTTTCAACAATAATTTTATTGAAAGCAAATGATATTATTGGCATTTTATTAATGATTCAGTTTTTTTATATAAATGTTATGGTTATTAAAGTTACATTAAAGCGAATATTATATTAGCGTTTTAACGCCATAATCTTTTTAAATATTTAAATTTATAATTTAACCTATGAGTAAATGTTCAAAAGAAAATATTGAAAAAATCAAATCAAATATTTTAAGAATTATCTTTGATGAAGCACCAAAAGCCATAAGTGCACCAGATATTTCTGAAATAGAAGTAAGAGATAAAGAGTTTATTTTAAAACTTTTAAGAGAAATGGAAAAGACAAATCTTGTAAAAAATGTAACAAATAAATTTTCAAGAAAAAGCTATTGGACTATGACTGAACAAGCTTATAATAAGTATAAAGAATTATTGTGATTTTTTAAGAATATTATTTAATATAGATTCTTTGCCTTTCCAATCAAGAGCTTCTTTTATAACTTCCTCTATCCTTGTTACAGGTATAATTTTAATTTTGGACATTTTCTCCTTTGAAATTACTATGTCTTTTTCATTGGATTTAGGAATTATTACTCTCTTAATCCCTGCATCAATAGCTGCCTCTACTTTTGCTGTAATACCACCAACTGCTAAAACTTCTCCTCTTACTGATAATGAACCGGTCATAGCAGTATCTTGTCTAATTGGTACGTTCTTTAACGAAGATATGATAGAAGTTGCAACAGCAATAGAAGCAGAATCTCCTTCAACGCCTTCTGTAGATTGAACAAATTGTATGTAAACATCATATTTTTCTCTAATATCTTCACCAAAATATTTCAATATTAATGCAGAAACATTCTTTACTGCTTCTTTAGCTATCTCCCCAAGTTTACCAGTAGCTACAAATTCTGTTTTCTTACCACCTGGTGTTACTTCAGATTCAATTGGAAGAACAATACCAGAATGTGCTGAATCAGAACCAATAACTGCCAAACCATTTACTCTTCCAACTCTTGTTCCTTTAATTACTATAACATCATATTTTTTCTTTGCTTCAATATATCTATCTGCCATTTGCTGTTCTAAAGTTCTAGAAATTTTTTTTGCGTCCACAACATGTTCAGGTTTAACAAAATCTGCGTTTGTTTCAACAGCTAAATCACCAGCTGCTCTAATTAAACCACCTAATTCTCTTAATCTTACTGTTAATTTACCAGAAGTGGAAGCCATTTTTCTTGCTTCATTAATTATTGATTCTACTGCTTCTTTTGTGAAATGAGGAATTTTTCCATCTTTTTGAACCTCTTGAGCAACAAATACTGCTAACTTGTCCCTATTTTCAGGAGTATCATCCATTGTATTATTCATATAAACTTCGTAACCATAACCTCTAATTCTAGATCTTAAAGCTGGATGCATATGTTGAATTGTTTCTAAATTACCAGCTGCTACTAAAATAAAATCAGTTGGAACAGGTTGAGATCTAGTCATAGCTCCACTTGATCTTTCAGATTGGCCTGTAATAGGATATTTTTTTTCTTGTAATGCCGTTAATAATTCTTGTTGCGAATGAGGTTGTAATGTTGAAATCTCATCAATGAACAAAACCCCACCTGAAGCTCTATGAACTAATCCTGCTATTAATCTCTCATGTGCTGGAGTGCCCAAACCTCCACTTTGGAGAGGATCATGAAGTACATCGCCTAAAAGCGCACCAGCATGAGCACCTGTTGCATCATGAAATGGTGAAGTTTTAACTTCTGAATTATCAATCAATAATTTTGGTGTTATATTTGTTCCGCCTAATTTCATTGTTTTTTTACTTAAATTTAAAAAAAGCATTAATCCAATAATAAATACCATACTTGTCATCATTGAAGCAGCATATATTATAGGTGAATCAAAAGGAAATATTCCTTTAGCATAAAAATAATATGGAAGTGCTGTTGCAATAATTACAAAAATTATTAATAAAATATTTTGATTTCGAAATGAACCTAAAGTTTCTAATTTTGCATTGTTAACTATTATTTTACCTTGACCTTTTGGAACTGTTTTTACTAAAGGAAAATTTTCATCAGTTAGATTTGGTAATGTTAAAACATCAACTAATTTTTCTTTAGGTAATAATTCTGCTAAACCTTGACCTAATAAAGATTTACCTGTACCTGGAGAACCTATTAATAAAACATTTCTACGTTTTAATGCTGCTTTTTTGATTATGTTAACAGCATGTTCCTGACCAATAACTTGATCTATGATAATTTTAGGAACTTCAATGTCCTTTGTGGTTTTATAGTCTAACACGACTTCTTGGAGAATACTAGTTATTTATAAAAGTAATGTTATAGATCTTCACTAAAAAGAGTTTTATATCTATCCACTAATTCTCGTAAAGGTTTATCAGGATTGTATTCTATCCAAGTACTGATTAAATTTAAATTAGAATCAATAATATCTCTAAAGGGTCTTTTTCTTTCAAATAATTTAACTTTATATTTAAATATATAAAACGTAGGAAGTGTACTTAATTCACACCATTTTAATGTATCATCTGGATGAAGAGAATAACGTTCAACTATAAAAATATTTCCTCTATGAGGAGAATCATTTGAAATTACAATTCCTACTAAATCTCTTGCTTCTATTGTCATTTTTAATTGAAAAAAATTATAAAATATCCTCTTCAGCTACAACCACAAAGTCACCAACAGCAACAACAGATGAAAATGGGATTAACCAATTACCTTCTTTGTCCTGTTCAATTTCTAAATGATCAATGTATGATGTTGGTTCTTTTAAAATAATTTGCATTAATTCACCAGATCTTGTTTCAAAAGTCATGTTACCAACAACACCAAATTTTTTACCTGATTTTGATACGACTGTTTTACCTATTAAGGATCTTGAATTCCTCTTATCATCATTTTTAGCATCTACCATTATATTTCCTCCCGAATAATATGATTATTGTAATAAGTTATGAATTGTTTATATAATTTTCTAAACCTAATCATCTATAATATTATTAAACAATTCACTAGTTTTATCAGAAATTTTATTTAATGTTTCACTTTCTTTAATTAAATCAGTATCTTCAGACATGCCTTCTACTATTACAGCACCTGTTTTTGAAAAAGTGCTCTCTTTACCAATAAAATTTCCTAGATCTATATAAGCTGAAATAATTAAAATAGTAATGATAATTATAATTAAAACTATAAAATATTTGAAAACATTTTTAGTAAATTGGTGTTTTAGAAGTTCTATTATTAAAACTAAAGCTAAAATTACTACTATGATTAATAGGAAGTTCATATTTGATTAATAGTTCAATTGATATAAATATTTTTGGGTAATAACCCCCACCCACCATGGTTTCCTATGGAACTATAATTCTAAAAAATAGGAACTATACCATTTTTTTTATTAAATATAATTTCCTATGGAAAATAAGATATAAAAAATTCTAAATATACCATAAAATAGTGTTTATTTTAATGATTTTTAAAAAAAATTATTTATAAATAGTAAAAATCCTTTATTTTATGTTTATGAAGCTTATTAT
>JAGWAA010000063.1 GCA_018302165.1 Candidatus Woesearchaeota archaeon | reverse complement strand
AAAGATTATTTCAAACCAGAAGAAATAGAAATACTAAAGAAATCAATGAAAGCAAGAATTGATGTACAATATTATACCGACCGTAATATTTCAGATTCTCTATATCAAAAAATGATAAAAAATGCACCAATCTTTATTGCAAGATGCAAGGATATAATTACAAGATTCACAGAACAAGATATTTCCAGAATCAGGAAAGACTTTTAATAAGCCTCGCCGGCGACTGAGGCGCATTATCCTCCAAAGAACAACCCCAAAAAGATTTAAATAAGACAATAACATTAAACACACCATGAACCAAAAAAATTTTGGAATTTTATTAATTCTATTAGGATTAATAATAATTGCAACTGTATTCTTTGCAAAATTAAAAGAAGATGCTTACTTGGAAAAAATAATAGCAAACAACGACGATAGTTGTTATCTTGATGATGGTACTTGTTTACATGATGAAAGAGATTTCACAGCCTATTACTTAGGTGGAATTGCTTCAGCAATATTAATCATCTTAGGAGTATACTTCATAACTTCGAATAAGAATCAACTATTACTATTAAAACAACACAAAGAAGTTTCAGAGGCATTAAAAGAAGCCAAAGATACAGACACATTCAAAGCATACCTAGCAGGATTCAATGATGAAGAACAAATAGTCCTAAAAGCAATAAAAGAAAATGATGGAATCCAACAATCAACATTAAGATACAAAACAGGAATGTCAAAAACATCCCTATCATTATTACTAAAACAATTCGAAACAAAAGGCATAATCACAAAAGAATCCTACAAAAAAACTAATAAGATCCATTTAAGGAAAAAATTCTAAACTAAACGGTCTGGGACGAGAATTCTTGAGATATAGACGATTTCAACCCCCAAAATACACTGAAACGTTTAAAATAGGTATAAGTAATTTCTTCTACAAATGAAAGAACTCACCCTAAAGGTAAAAATGCATTGTAAAAGTTGTGAGATAATTATAACTGATATACTCACAGACGCAGGCATAGATATATTAGAAATCTCTGCAACAAAAAATCTAATTAAATTAAGATTTGATGAAAACAAAATCAACGAATCAGAAATAAAAGCAATCATCGAAAAAGAGGGGTACAAAGTAAAATGAACAAATGGATTTTTATTGGATTGGGAATTATTATAATTTCAGTAATAGGAATTTTATCTTTAGGAAATGGTTCTCCAACAGGTGATACAGTCTTAGAAGATTCACAACAAATTAGTTTGAGCTATGGAAATGGAAATTACATTCTCAGCGAAAACACAGTTAATGCTGGCGAACCAGTCACAATCACAGTCGATACAAACACAGTCAAAGGATGTTACAAAAGTATAGTAATCCCACAATTAGGTATTAGTAAATATGTCAGTGCAAATAACAATCAAATAACTTTCACACCGACAGAGCCAGGAGTATATACAATTAGATGTAGTATGGGCATGGCAACAACAAAATTAACAGTCATATAAAATGAAAAAAACTTACACAATCAAAGGAATGCACTGCAACTCTTGCAGTAATCTCATTGAGAACAAACTAAAAGATAAAGTAAATAGTATCTCAGTAAATTACGCACAAGAAAAAGCAGAGATAGACTTTAATGAAAAGAATATTAGTGAAACTGAAATCAAAGAGATCATAAAAGAATTAGGCTATGAAATCAAAGATTACAAAAAAAATAAATTCACTACAAAGAATTATATAATTACAGGAGCAGCAATAATTGGATTTCTAGCAATAATATTTTTATTAAAATATATTAGCCTACCAACATTACAAATTCCAGATATAGGCGAAAATACAAGTTTAGTTTTACTATTCTTAGCAGGAATATTAACGGGATTTCATTGCATTTCAATGTGCGGCGGCTTTGTTTTATCATACACAACTAAAAATGCAATCAAGGGATACAATGGTTTCAACCAACATTTAATTTATGGCGGAGCAAAAGTATTATCTTATGCTTTCATAGGTGGAATATTTGGTTTAATCGGTGGAATCATTGCATTCAGTATTCAATTGAGAGGAATCGTTGCAATATTAGCAGGAATATTCATGGTTTTCTATGCATTAAATATGTTCGGAATAAAATTCTTCAGAAAATTCCAATTCAATCCAAAATTTTTAACAAAGGCCTCATAGCAGTTTTCGGACTGGGAACACTTCCAATCATGTTAGGTTTCGGCAGCCTTGCTACAGTAATAAGTCATAAAACTACAAAAAAAATTTTAACAATATCCGCAATAATAGTTTTAATTTTAGGCTTAGTCATGCTTAACAGAGGATTATCTTTAGTCGGCAGCGACTGGAACTTTGATAGTATAAAAGAAAAAATAGTAGGAACAGGTTCAACAGAGAATGCAAATATAGTTGGAGATTATCAAGAAGTGAACATGGAAGTTTCAGCCTCTGGTTATTCCCCAAATTCATTTGTATTAAAAGTAGGCATTCCAGTAAAATGGAACATAGACGTAACAGAATTAACAGGTTGTAATGAAGAAATAGTATTAAATGAATATGATATCTACCAAGAATTAGAAGAAGGTCTTAATGTAATAGAATTTACACCCACAGAAACAGGAACAATAAAATTCTCCTGTGGAATGGGAATGTTAAGAGGTAGTTTCTTAGTTACAGAAACAGGAACAGCATCTGAAAGCCAAATAAAAGCTGCAGCTCCATCATCAGGTGGATCTTGTGGTATGGGTGGCGGTTGTGGATGCGGAGGTTAAAAATGAAAAAAACAAAAATACAAATATCAGGAATGCATTGCGCAAGTTGTGCAAGTATTATTAATAGAGCATTATCAAAAAAAGAAGGTATCAAAGAAACAAATGTAAGCTTTGCAAATTCAAATGCAATGGTTGAATTCGACGAAAAACTAACTTCTGAATCTAAGATTTTAGAAGTAATTGAAAAAAGCGGTTACAAAGGAAAAGTTTTAGATAACAACCAAAATAATTATGAACAACAAGATAAACAATTACAAGAAGAAAAGAAAAATTATAAAAGATTATTTTTTATAGGATTAATTTTTGCAATTCCTGCTTTCTTAATTGGTATGGTCTTGCCAATGTTTGGAGTAGAAGTTCCATATATGGGATATATCCTTTGGTTTTTAGCAACACCAGTTCAATTTTATATTGGTAAACAATTTTATATTGGAAGTTATTATGCTTTAAAAAATTCTAGTGCAAATATGGACACACTAATCGCACTTGGAACTTCAGCCGCATATTTTTTTAGTGTTATAGTAATGATATTCGGATTAGAACAAGGGCAATATTTTGAAGTTTCTGCAATCTTAATTACTTTAGTAATGATGGGAAAATATCTTGAAGCATTAGCAAAAGGAAAAACCTCAGAAGCAATTAAAAAACTAATTCAATTAAGCCCAAAGCACGCTATTATTATTAAAAATGGAAAAGAAATAAAAATTCCAGTCGATGAAATCCAAGTTGGAAATATAATTGTTATAAAACCTGGAGAAAAGGTAGCAGTAGACGGAATAATCGAAGAGGGTACTTCTTCAATTGATGAGAGTATGATTACTGGAGAAAGTATGCCTGTAGAAAAGAAAAAAGGAGATCATGTAATTAGTGGAACAATCAACAAACATGGATATCTTCATTTCAAAGCTACAAATGTTGGAGAAAATACAACCTTATCCAGAATTATTAAACTAATAGAAGATGCACAAAGTTCAAAGGCAGACATTCAAAGAGTAGCAGATGTTATCTCTGGATATTTTGTACCGATTGTAATAATGATTGCTTCAATAACTTTCTTTGCATGGTATATATTATTAGGTTCAACTTTATCTTTTGCAATGATTATAGCAGTAGCAATATTAGTTATCGCATGTCCATGTGCATTAGGATTAGCCACACCAACGGCAATAATGGTTGGAACAGGACTAGGTGCAGAAAAAGGAATTTTAATTCGAGGCGGAGAAGCATTGGAAAATGCACATAAAGTAAAAAGTATCGTCTTTGATAAAACTGGAACAATCACAAAAGGAATTCCAGAAGTTACAAATGTAACTAATGAAAAAGTTTTGGAAATTGCTGCAAGCTTAGAAATGGGTTCTGAACATCCATTAGCAGACGCAATTACAAAATCAGCAAAAAATAAAAAATTAAAGATTGAAAAAGTAATTGGTTTCAAAGCAATAACAGGACATGGGATTACAGGTAAAATTGGAGCAAAAAGTTATTACTTAGGTAACAGAAAATTAATGAGTCACGCAAAAATAAATATTAATAAAATAGACTCCGAAGCTAAATCCCTCGAAGAAGAAGGAAAGACTGTAATGTTCTTAGCATCAGGCAAAGAATTATTAGGTATAATTGCTGTTGCTGATACATTAAAAGAATCTTCTGCAGAAGCTGTTGAACAATTAAAAAAATTAGGTCTCGAAGTATATATGATAACTGGAGACAATGAAAGAACAGCAAAAGCTATTGCCAAAAAGGTTGGAATAGAGAATGTATTTTCAGATGTATTGCCAGAGGATAAAGCCAATTATGTAAAAAAATTACAGAAAGATGGTAAAGTTGCTATGATTGGTGATGGTGTAAACGATGCACCGGCATTAGCCCAAGCAGACATTGGAATAGCAATGGGTTCCGGAACAGATGTAGCAATGGAAACTGGAAGTATTGTATTAATGAAAAACGATCTTTTAGATGTTCCAAGAGCAATATCTCTCAGTAAAAAAACAATTGCAAAAATTAAACAGAATATGTTTTGGGCACTGATCTACAATGTAATAGGAATTCCAATTGCAGCTGGTATATTATACCCCAGTACAGGTTTACTTTTATCTCCAATAATAGCTCTACTTAGTTCATTATTCAACTTTTCATGAGCCTGTTCAGTAAGTTGCTTCTTGACCTTCTCCTGCTCAGAAAACATTTTAAATTTAATGCTTTCTTTTTCCTTATTTAAAGCCGTCAGTTTTTTATTGAAAGAATCTTCATGTTGTTTTTTCTCTTCTTCAAGAGAAATACGAATAGTACTAAG
>JAGWAA010000007.1 GCA_018302165.1 Candidatus Woesearchaeota archaeon | reverse complement strand
ACAAATTAATCAATCTCAATAATTTTAGTTTTGCTTTTCAAACCAGAAACAATACGTACTTCGGATTGAAATTGCTTTTTTGCTAATTTAATTAATTCTAAATTTGCTTTGTTATGCTCAGGAGGAGATTTTAAAAATGCAACATAACCCTCTTCTTTACGAACTATTTCAGATTTACCAGAACCGGTTTTAACTTTGATTTCGAGTCTCATAATAAGCTACCCCAAACAACAGGAATTGTACTGGAAACAATTTTTCCATTCTCAGTGAAAACTTCTGCATTTAATGAATAAGATAATGATTCATCAGGAGCAGGAAGGATGACATTAATTTCTTGGCTTTCTCCTTCAGAAATATAAAAATCGAAACTAGGGTCAATAGTATAATATGTGCTAACTAAATTATTCTCTGAATCATAACGTATTAATAAAATAGATTTTACGAATGCAGTTTCATCGCCATTATTGTATAAGAAAAAGCTAAAGGAAATATCATCAGTTGTTGATAATGAATCTAAGTCTGTTTCAGAAGGGAAATTTTCTATAGAAACTATAGGGCCTTCGTTGTAATAATGAGCATAATAAAAATTTGCAATTGCTATTAAAAAGATAATAACCGCAGTAATTTTCGTCCAAGTTTTCCAATTCATACTTCTTAATTAGAAAGAGGAATATTTAAAGTTTATTGAAGAAATACATTTAAAGGAGAAAGATATTTTTTAGTATATGTTAAAGCTGTATAATACTTTATCTAGGAAAATTGAAGTCTTTAAGCCAATTAAAGAAAAAGAAATTTCTATTTATAGCTGTGGTCCAACTACTTACAGTTATGTTCATATTGGAAATTTGAAAGCAGTATTGACTTTTGATTTGTTAAAGAGATATCTGAAGTATAAAGGTTACAAAGTCAAGCATGTAATGAATATTACTGATGTTGATGACAAAACAATTAGAGAATCGCAAAAAGAAGGAAAAAACTTGAAAGAATTTACTGAATTTTATAATAAAGCTTTTATTGAGGATATTAAAAAATTAAATGTTGATATGCCTGATTTTATGCCAAAGGCAACTGAGGAAATTGATGAAATGGTTAAATTGATTAAAATATTATTAAAGAAAAAAATCGCTTATAAGACTGAAAATGGTGATATTTATTTTAGTATTTCAAAGTTTAAAGAATATGGAAAATTAGCAAATCTAAATTTAAAACAATTAAAGAAAAATGCAGATGGAAGATTAAATGCAGCTGATGAATATGAAAAAGAGGATGCAAGGGATTTTGCATTATGGAAAGCTTATGATAAAAAAGATGGGGATGTTTTTTGGGATACAGAATTGGGAAAAGGTCGTCCTGGATGGCATATAGAATGTTCTGCAATGTCTGCAAAGTATTTAGGACAACCATTTGATATCCATATGGGAGGAGTAGATTTAATATTTCCACATCATACTAATGAAATTGCACAATCTGAAGCAGCATATGAGAAAAAATTCTGTAATTACTGGGTGCATAATGCACATGTAATTGTGAATGGACAAAAAATGTCTAAATCTTTAGGAAACTTTTTTACATTAAGAGATTTATTGAAAAAAGGATATACTCCAAGTGCTATAAGATATGAATTAATATCTACAAATTATCGACAACAAATGGATTTTAAAGAGAACAATTTAGAAGATGTTGAAGGGATTTTGAATAAATTCAAAGAATTATTTGTTAAATTAGATAATGTTAATAGTGAAAAGAAAAATAAAAAAGTTGTTTTGATTATTGAGAAAGCAGAAAAAGATTTTGAAGATTCTATGGATGAAGATTTGAATATCTCTGCAGCTTTAGCAGCTGTATTCGGATTTGTTAAAGAAAGTAATAAAATTATTAATGAAATTGGAAAAGAAGATGCTTTGAAGATTAAAAAAACATTATTGAAGTTTGATTCAGTTTTAGGAGTGATGAATTATCAAAAAGATGAAACGCCAAAAGAAATTGTTGCCTTAGCCGAAAAAAGATTGAAAGCTAAAATGAAAAAAAATTGGGTTGAAGCTGATAAGTTAAGAAATGAAATTAAGGAAAAAGGATTTATTATTGATGATACTAAAGAAGGTTATTTGTTAAAGAAAATTTAAATAATTGATTTTATCCTTAGGGGTATTAAAATTGGAAACTCTAAATATTTAATTCTCCAAGAATCTAGAAAAACTTTCATTCTATCTGAATTTTCTGAAGGGCATAATAAAATCGTTTCTGAAAATTTAATAGCTTTAAGTTCTAAGATCATCCCCCTTTGGTCTTTTGATCTGCCATATAAACTATAATAAAATCTCATTCTTTCGGATTTATTCAAAGCTTGAAGTTCATATCTAAATAAATGAAAATGCATATAACCCAAACCCTCAGAGATAAATTTACTATAAATTAAACTATAACCATCAGAAATTATGCCTTCAGAAGGTAAAAAATTTCCACTAATTAATTTTTCATAATTAATAGAAGAGATTTCAACTTCAAAACCTGCAGAACGAAATTCTTTTTTTAATTCATAACTAATATCTGAATCAATTTTATCTTTAAATATAATTAAAACATCAATGTCATTAGGATTATCCTTATTTCTAATTGCTGAACCGAAAAGAATTATATCTATCAAATCATGATTTTTAAAAAACGATTTTACAACTGATTTAAATTTTGTATTCTTCAATAATTCTTTTGACATTTTTTCTTATCTCCTCGCAAGTTTGTTTATCTATTGAAATTGAATAAGTATCTCTATAAACTTTGAAATATTTATCTAATAATTCGAATAAATTAGGTTGAGATTCTTCTAGCATTCTAAATCTTTCAGTATGATCCTTTGGAGCTTTTCCTAATTTTTTTAATAAAATATAATCTAAAACACAGAATAAAGTTTTGAAATAAAGAATTGTTGCGGAAGTGTAATCTTGATTATTAAAAACCAAATCTGCGGAATTATGAATTAATTGAATATTTTTTAAAAGTTTACTTTCATCCATGTTGGTTTAGCAAACGAATAACAGATTAATAAGCTTTTTGGTTGGTAGTATTAACCTTGTTGGTATTAGCAACATAAAAAAGGTTTATAGAGCTATTTGTTGGTAATATAAACATTTTAATAAATCATTAAATTTTGTATTTTTCTAACATATCTTCTTCCATAAAATGTAGTTCTCCAGGAACGATTATACATTGAGGGAATTTGTTTAATGGTTTGATATTTTCAGCTTCTGTGTAAATTATTGTTGGATTTTTGGAACCAAGCTGTGCACAAATAATTATTTTTGTATCTTTCTTGAAACCCAAACTAAATAATTTTTCTAAAGCTTCTGAAGATTCCATGAAATGTTTTTCTTTTGGAACTAAATCAAGTAAACATAAAGTATGCAAAGGATAATTTTTTTCAATAACTTCCAGAGGAGTTTTACTTTCATGAAAAGGAATAGAAGTTGTTTTACCAAACTTGTATAATTCTAAACCTGTTATACCTATGGCTGTTAAAACTGAGGCATTGTTAATAATTTGTACTTGAATATCATTCTCTAAAGCTTGTAGGTATAATGAAATATGGGTTGTTGCAGAAAAGACATCACCAATAATTAATATGGAAACATTTGAATTTGATGCTTGGTCGATTATAACTGAACCATCTTCTATAAATTCACGCTCAGCTAAAATTATTTTTTTTCCGTATAATTGTTCTAATTTTTCTATGGAACATTGTAAAGTAGAAGTATAGTTCTCCAAATATATATAATCTGATTCTTTGACTAGCTCTAAGCCTTTCAAAGTGATGTCTTTTTCATCATTTAAGCCGATTCCTATGAGATTTAGCATGGTTTTTGGGGAATTAAAGGATTTATAAAGCTATTCAAAAGATATATAAAGGGTGGTTACTTCCAAAAAGAGGTAGAGAGAGAAATAATGGAGAGTTCTAATAAAAATGAAGTTGAGGCCGTTGATGCCCAGTTTAAGAGAAAAAAAGCGATACTTAGCTTTTGAAGTTGAATCAGAAAAAAAAATAGATTCTAAAGAAGTTCAGACTCTAATAGAGAATAGTATGAAAAGACTTGTTGGAGAGATTGGAATAGCCAAAGCAGGAATTAGATTCATGAATGATTGGAAAAATAATAGAGGAATAATCAAAGTAAATACAAATAGTGTTGATGAATTAAAAGCATCAATAGCATTAGTTAAAGAAGAAAAAATTATAATCAAGAGCTTAGCATTATCAGGATCAATAGAAAAAGTCAGGAATCAGTGCTTTTGAAAGGAGGGTATGAAAAATGGAAGGAACAAATCAAATGATGGGGTATGATAGAGCGAGTACAATGTTTAGCCCCGATGGAAGATTATTACAGGTAGAATATGCAAAGGAAGCTGTGAAACAAGGTTCAACTGCAATCGCTGTTGTATGTAGAGATGGAGTTGTAATTGTTGCAGATAAAAGAATTGCAGATAAATTAATTGTATCTGATTCAGTAGAGAAAGTTTTTCAAATTGACAAACACATAGGAGCAACTGCAGTTGGGTATGTTATGGATGGAAGAATTTTAGTTGAAAAAGCAAGATTGATTGCACAACAACATCAAATCACGTATTCAGTTCCAATTGAAACTTTAACATTAGTAAAAGAAATTTCTGATATATATCAATCTTATACACAATATGGCGGAGCAAGACCATTTGGAGTTTCTGTTTTGTTCATAGGAATAGATGATGAAAAACCTTGTTTATATGGAACAGAGCCAACAGGAATTTTCTTTGAATATAAAGCAACAGCATTAGGAGAAGCTGCTGATTCAGTTAAAGAGATTTTACACAAGGAATACTCTGAAGGAATGAGCTCAGACGAAGGAATAAAACTTTGTATAAGGGCATTAAAAAAAGTATTAGGAAAAGATTTCGATTTGAGAAGAATTGATGGAGCTTATATTGACATAAAAGAAAAAACTTATCAATTAATTGATAAGAAAAAATTTAAAATTTAAAATGGCAAACTTAGAAGAAGCAATAATTGCAAGGATTAAAAAGGGAAATTTAAACTTTGAGATACTTGTAGATTGTGAAAAAGCTTTAGATTATAGGGCTGGAAAAATAAAAGATTTGAATGAAGTAGTTGCATCTAAGGGAATATTTGTTGATGTAAGAAAAGCAAAAAAAGCTAATGCAGAAGAAATCAAAAAAGCATTTGAGACTATTGATGAAAATGTGATTATTGATTTAATTTTGAAGAAAGGAGAAATCCAATTAACTGCAGAACATAAAGCTAAGCTTAGAGAAATAAAAAGAAAACAGATTATTTCTTTTATACATACAAATGCAGTAGATGCAAAAACAGGAAATCCGTTTCCGCCACAAAGAATTGAAATGTTAATGGAACAAGCAAAAATAAAGATTAATGAGTTTGAAACATTAGAACATGAAATTCAAAATGTAATAAAAGAATTAAGGCCATTAATACCAATAAAATTGGAGACAAGAGAGCTTGAAATAGATATTTCTGCAAGTTATGCAAGTTCAGTTTTGAATTTGCTAAAAAGAAAAACTAAGATTATCAAAGAAGATTGGAAAGACAATGGAAATTTGATAGCAGTTGTTGAAATTCCTGCAGGAATTCAAGAAGAAATTGAAAATGATCTAAACAAGCTAACAAAAGGGGATGTTGATATTAAAATATTAAATAAAAAATAAGGAGAAAAATAAAATGAGTAAATTAGTAGTAGTAGAAAAACAAATTGTTGTACCAGGTGAAATTCTGGCAGAAGGAATGGATTTTTTACCAGGAAAAGGTACATTTAGAGAAGGAGAAAATATAATTGCTTCTCGATTAGGATTGGTAAATGCAAGTGGAAGAGTTGTACAAATAGTTCCATTAGCAGGAAAATATCTCCCAAAAAGAGATGATACCATAATTGGAGTTGTAAAAGATATGTCTTATAGTTCTTGGTTTGTTGATGTTGGATATCCATATGAAGGATCACTATCAATGAAGGATGCAACAGCAGAATTTATTGAAAGAGGTGCGAGCCTAAGTGATTATTTTGCAGTTGGAGATGTAATTATAACAAAAGTTGCTAACGTAACTAAAGAAGGAAATATCGACTTAACTATGAAAGCACCAGGATTAAGAAAATTAAATGGTGGTAGAGTTATTGAGATTACACCATTCAAAATTCCAAGAGTTGTTGGAAAGCAAGGAAGCATGATTGGATTAATCAAAGATAAAACTGGATGTACATTATTCGCAGGACAGAATGGAAGAATTTGGATTAGAGGTTCAAGTCCCGAAGCTGAAAAACTTGCAACAGATGCAATTTATTTGATTGCAGAAAAGGCGCATACCAGTGGACTTACTGAAAGAGTTGGGGAATTCCTTGAAAAAAATAAATTGGAGAATCAAAAATGAAATACGCTAAAAGAAATGATGGAAGAAAGTTCAATGAAACTAGACCAATCACAGCAGAAGTTGGAGTAATTAAAAATGCAGTAGGTTCAGCAAAATTTCAAATTGGAAAAACTATTGCTATCGCAGCAGTTTATGGACCTAATAATGTATTTCCTAAGTTCTTACAAAAACCAGACAGAGCAATATTAAGATGTAATTATAATATGATGGCATTTTCAGGCTCTGGAGATAGGGTTAGACCAGGAACAAATAGAAGAGGAAAAGAAATTGGAATGGTTATTGAAAAAGCATTTGAAAATATTTTGGATTTGAGTGAATTTCCAAAAGCTGCAATTGATGTTTTTATAGAATTACCACAGACTGATGCCGGAACAAGATGCGCAGGAATTTGTGCAGCTTCATTAGCATTAGCAGACGCAGGATTTGAAATGAAAGATCTTGTATGTGCTATATCTTGTGGATTAGTTGGAGATCAAGTTGTTGCTGATTTAGATTATTCTGAAGAAGCGTTCGAAGGTGGATCAGTTGATATCCCAATTGCTATGACTCCAAGAAATGGAGAAATAACTTTATTGCAATTAGATGGAGAAATTTCTAAAGAAGACTTGAAAAAAGCAGTAGAATTTGGAAAAGAAGCTTGTCTTAAAATCTATGAAATACAAAAACAAGTTTTGAAAGCTAAATATGAGGAGACAAAACAATGATAGTTTCAAAAGAATATATGGAATCAATAATTGATCAAAATAAAAGAATTGATGGAAGAAAGTTTGATGAATACAGAAAAATAGAAGTTGAGTATGGAATCTCACCCAAATCAGCAGAAGGTTCTGCAAGAGTAAAGATTGGGGATACTGAAGTTCTAGCTGGTATTAAGATGGAACTTGGAACACCATTTTCAGATAAACCTGACGAAGGTTCAATTATGGTAAATGTTGAACTGATTCCAATGGCTTCATCTTTGTTTGAATCTGGACCACCAAGTATTAATGCAATTGAACTTGCAAGAGTAACAGATAGAGGAATCAGAGAAAGTAAAGCTTTAGATTTCAAAAAACTTTGTGTTAGAGAAGGAGAAAAAGTTTGGTTAGTGTTTATTGATATTTATCCAATAAATGCTGATGGAAATTTATTCGATGCTTGTTACATGGCAGCATTAGCAGCAATAAAAGATGCTAACTTCCCAGTATTGGAAGGAGATAAAATAAATTACAAAGAAAAAGGTAAAGAAAAATTGCCTTTAACCAAAATGCCAATAAGTTGTACTGTTTGGATGATTGGAGAAAAATTCTTAGTAGACCCAACACAGGAAGAAGAATTAGCTTCTGATGCAAGACTGAGTATTGTAATTTTAGAAAATGGAAAAATCTGTGCAATGCAAAAAGGTGGAAGTATGGCTTTAAGAGCTGAGGAAATATTTAAAATGATAGACATTGCTGAAGAAAAAACTAAAGAAATTAGGAGGTACTTCAAATGAAAATATCTGAATATACAAAGTATGAGAGGGCAAGGATTATTGGAGCAAGAGCTTTACAAATTGCAATGGGTGCACCAATCTTATTGAAACTTGGTAAAGATGATTTGGAAAAATTAAAATATAATCCAATAAATATTGCAAAGAGAGAATTTGAAGAAGGAATTTTACCTATTGTTATTAAGAGACCATTCCCAGAAAAAGCTAAAAGGTAATTATTTTATTTTTTAAATGGTCTTTTTATTATTTGTTTTAATCTACCAATATGAGATTTGAATGGAAAAGTTTTATTTCCCCAATAATTAAAAAATGTAATATAATTTGGAATATCTCTTAGTGAAGGGCTTTTAATTTCTTCTGCATAACCTAAAGTGATGATTATTTCTGGGTCCATATTATCCGGAATTTTTAAAATTCTTCTAACAGCTTCTTCATCAAATGCACCAACCCAACAAGAACCAAGACCATGTTCTTTTGCAACCAATGTTAAACCGAATGCAATGTTAGAACAATTTTGGATGCTATATAATTTTCCGAGTTTACCATAATGTTCCTTAACTTTTTCATAATCGTTACAAACAACAATAAATACAGGTGCTTCCATCATCCAACCTTGATTCAAACAAGATTCCATAAGCTCATGTTTAGTTTCTGTGCTTGTTACAACAACCAAACGCCAATTTTGGATATTCCCTGAAGAAGGAGCATAAGAAGCTAAATCAATTATTTCTGCAATAGTTTCAAGAGGAACTTCTTTATCTTTGTAACGGCGAATAGATCTTCTACTGAGATAAACCTCTTTAAATTGCATGATAGGATATTAGAATAATAAGTTTATAAATGTTTATACTAAGGAAGATCTTTTTTAGAAGCTGCTCCTCTTGCAATCTCAGATTGAATAAAGATTGTAGCTCTTTTTTCTATTTCTTCTTGTGCTACAGAACGTTGTTGAATTTGTGTTAACTCCTGAGATATTTGTTCAATAATCTGATCTTTTCTTTCAAGCAAGGAATCTAAAGAATATTGACTTAAAGAAGAACTAGCTGCTCTGATTTTATTAATATTTTCTTCCATTTCTGAAACATGTTCTAAAGGAGGATCTTGGTCTAATAAAGAAAGTGTTGCATCAATTAAAGTTAGCAATTGCTGAATAACAGGGATTCTAGAATTTATTATTTCAACTAAGTTAAAATCAATTTGGGTTTCTTGCATTTCTAATTCAGTAATTGTAGTAGAAGATTTTTTAATTTCCTCAGAGAGTTTTTTAATCATTTGTAATTCAGGAAATTGAAGATTATGTCTTCTTAAATTATTTTCTAATAAAGCAACTTTAGATTCAATTAAATTTTGTTCTGGGATTATATCTTTCAATCCTTTAACAATAGGACTTCCTGATTTGGCTTCTTTTAAAAGATTATTTGATATTTTAAGGTCATCTAAGGCCATAGATTTTATTTGGTTTATTTCTTTTTTAATTGTATTAACACGATCGGAATTAAAATCTTTTTCTTCACTAACTTTTTCTAATTGAGAATCAACAGAACTTGATATTTCAGCTATTTCTTTTCTATCCTTATCATATCCTCTTTCATTATTACGCATTCCTTTAACAGAATTTCTTAAATTTGCAACACCTTTGAAAACACCACCAATATGTTTTGAAGCGCTACCCAGTAAATTACCTAGAGGTTTATTACCAAAAAAGGTTCTATAAAGCATAACAATTACTAAAATAACAGCTGCAATTAAAACAAAAGTTATTGCACCACCACTTAATAAATCAAAGGCCATCCAAATATTTATTAAGTTTTATGCTTATTAAGGTTTTCGATGCAATACCAGAAATTAGCTGAAATTTATGAACGTCTTGAAAATACTAGTAAAAGACTAGAAAAAACATTCATACTTTATAGATTTCTAAGAGAATGTAAACGGGAAGATATTAGAGAGATTATATATTTGTTACAGGGGAGAGTATTTGCACAATGGGATGATAGAAAAATTGGGATGAGCTCCAAACTATTAGTAAAAGCAATCGCAAGTGCAACTGGAGAACAAACTGAAAAAATTGAAGAAGAATGGAAAAAAAGAGGGGACTTAGGATTAGTTGCTGAAGCTTTAGTTGAAAATAAAAAACAAGTCACATTATTTAGAAAAGATCTAACTGTAAAAAAAGTATTTGAAAATATTTCTAAGTTAGCAGAGCTCGAAGGAGAAGGAACTGTACAAAAAAAGATTGCGTTAATTTCTGAATTGCTTGGAAGTGCTTCAATCTTAGAAGCAAAATATATTGTTCGTACAATTGCTGAAGATATGAGAGCAGGTATTGGAGATTCTATGATTAGAGATTCATTATTATGGGCATTTCATAAGCCTATTGTTGGAATTATGATTAAATGTACTAAATGTGGACAGTGGAATCCGATTGTTAAAGAATGTTTGAATTGTAAGAATGAATTAGAAAAAGATTTTGTAAAAAACAAAGAAAAGAAGTATAAAGAAGAAGTAATGAATTTTGAGAATGAGAAAGAAGCAAGAGAATATTATAATGAGGCCTTAGAAGAATTACAAGATGCTTTTAATGTGACAAACGATTTTGGATTAATGGCTGAAATGCTGATGGTACATGGACACAAAGCATTAGAGCATTTAGAATTGGTTGTTGGTAAGCCCATAAAAGTTATGTTGTATCCTAAAGCAAAAAATATCGAAGATGGATTTGAGATTGTTGGAAAACCAGCAATGATTGAACCTAAACTTGATGGGTTTAGAGTACAAATACATAGGAAAAAAGATGAAATTAAACTTTATACAAGAAATTTAGAAGAAGTTACCAAACAATTTCCGGATGTTGTTAAAGCAATAAAAGAAAATGTTAGATCCAAGGATTTTATTCTAGATAGTGAAGTTGTAGGTATTGATCCTAAAACAAAAAAAGTTATTTCATTCCAAAATATTTCACAAAGAATTAAAAGAAAATATAATGTAGAAGTTTTGATAAAAAGCTTACCTGTAGTTGTAAATGTTTTTGATGTTGTTGAGTTGAATGGAGAAAGTTTGTTAAATCAAAGTTTTGAAGAACGAAGAAAACGATTGAAAGCTATTATTCACGACGAAAAAGGAAAAGTAGAGTTGATTGAACAAATGATTACTAGTGATGTTGAGAAAGTAAAAAAATATTATCAAGAATGTTTAGAAAAAGGACATGAAGGAATTATGATGAAGAGTATCCAAGGTATTTACAAACCTGGAAAAAGAGTTGGGCAGGGAGTAAAAATAAAACCTGTAATGGAATCTTTAGATTTAATTATTGTTGGAGCAGAATGGGGAGAAGGTAAACGAGCAAATTGGTTAAGTAGTTTTATTGTTGCATGCAGAGATGGAGATCAGTTAAAAGAGATTGGAAAAGTTGGAAGTGGATTGAAAGAAAAATCTGAAGATGGAGTTTCTTATGAAGAATTAACAGAAGAATTGAAAAAAAATATTATTCAAGAAAAAGGAAGAGAAGTAAAATTAAAACCAAAAGTTGTTGTTGAAATTGTTTTTGAAGAGATTCAACAATCACCAAGTTATTCATCAGGATATGCGTTAAGATTTCCAAGAATAATTAGATTAAGGAATGATAAAGGGATTAGAGATATATCTACTTTAAAAGAAATTGAAAAATTTTACCAAGAGCAAAAGTGACAACTCTGTCGTCTGAAACAAGAGTGAATTTTAAAGTTAAGTGAATATTTACAGATAAGTTTAAATATTAGTTTAGATTAATGTTGTTCAGTGATAGTAGCTAATCGTTACTATAACTTAATAATCAAAAAAAAGAGGGGTGAATCCCACAGGGGGGAAAAAATGATAGTCAAAGAAGAGTTTTTAAATCAATTGAGGCAATTTTTCAATTTGAATTTATATGAAGTCAAAATTTGGGCTGCATTGTTGTCCAGAGGAATTTCTACTGCAGGTGAATTATCAGAAATTAGTGATGTTCCAAGAAGTAGAACTTATGATGTTCTAGAAAGTTTAGAAAAGAAAGGTTTTATTGTAATGAAATTAGGGAAACCATTAAATTATGTTGCAGTTGAACCTGGTGAAGTTGTTGAAAGAGCAAAAAAATTAGTTAATAGAGATGCTAAGGAACAAGTTAAAAAATTAGAAGGATTAAAAGGTGGAGATGTTTTGAATGAGTTAGAGTCTTTGTTTAAACAAGGAATTGAATTTGTTGAACCTTCTGATTTATCTGGAGCATTAAGAGGAAGACATAATATTTATACACATATGGAAACTATGATTAAGAATGCAAAAAAGAGTGTTTATTTAATGACATCTTCAAAAGGTTTGATTAGAAAATCTGAAGCATTGAAATCAACTATGCAAGCTCTTGCTAAAAAAGGTGTTGATATTAGAATTGCAGCACCATTAGATAAAGATAGTTTAGAAGTTGCAAAAGAGTTTGGTGAATTTGCAAAGGTAAAAGCTGTTGAAAAAATGGATGCTAGGTTTTGTATTGTTGATGAGCAAGAACTTGTGTTCATGGTTATGGACGATAAAGATGTTCATCCAACATATGATGTTGGTATCTGGGTAAACACCCCATACTTTTCTGGAGCTATGAGTAATATGTTTAATATGGCTTGGAAAAATATGAAAGATGTAAGTGTGGCTTCTAAAAGTCTTTAATTTTTTATTATATTAAATAATATTTTACTTCTTTCTTTCATAGTTTCTGTTGAGATAGGTTTTAGTTGAGAAGCTAAAGTTTTTGGTCTTGGAGCAAATTTTGAAAGATTGACTACTTCTAATTTAAAGTCTTCTAACAATTTCTTTGTTTCTATAAAATCTTCTTCAGTCTCTGTAGGATAGCCAACAATAATATCTGTTGAAATACAAATATTTGGAATTGCTTTTCTAAATTCAGTTACAATTTTTTTGAAGTCTTCTATTTTATATCTACGATTCATTTCTTTGAGGACTTTATTTGAACCAGATTGTACTGGAATGTGGATGAATTTTATTATTCTTGGATCTTTATAAATTTCAATTAATTTAGGAAGCATTTTTATTACATGCTCTGGATTCATCATTCCGATTCTTAATTTGAAATCTTGTTTTAATTTTAAAATATTATTTAATAATTCAATTAAATTAGTATTAATATCAAGACCATAACAGCCATTATCTTGAGATGTCAAAAGGATTTTCTTTGCATGAATTGAATTGACTATTTCTTCAATAGGATAAGAGTGTAAGTTTCCACGAGCAAACTTGACCGAACAATAATTGCAATTGCCTAAACATCCTTCAGCTATAGGAATAATTTGTAAATCTTTTGTTTCAATCACTGGAAGTTTTAAGTGATTCTCTTTTTCATTTGAAATGTTTGTTTTAAGATTAGTTTTTATTTGATTAGGAAGTTGTGAGATTGTGTTAGTATCAAATATATGAACCTTTAATTTTGAGAAATCCATCATTTTAGTAAGACAGCCACCTACAAAAGTGGGTTTTTTTAAAGATTTAATGTAATTGAT
>JAGWAA010000006.1 GCA_018302165.1 Candidatus Woesearchaeota archaeon | reverse complement strand
TCTTTTAAAAAAGCATTTTTTAAACTTAAACCAACCACTCTATCATCAGCAATTAATATCCTTTTCATAAAAAACAAAATTTATCTATCATTTATTAATTTTTCCCCATCAATTCTTTATATATTTCAACCCACTGCTTCTTCACAAAATCTTTCTCCATCTTCATCATATACTCAAATCCCCTTTTTCGTAATTCATGCCTAATAATCCCTCCGGCATGCGGATGCTTATATTTCCGTTCTAATGGCGAACAAAATCCATGACAATAATGCACTAATTCATGAGCAATAGTAGCATCAATAACACCCTCAGGAACAATCTCATGTTTGAATAAAGAATTAACAACAATTTC
The DNA here is from genome assembly GCA_018302165.1 of Candidatus Woesearchaeota archaeon. Lineage (GTDB taxonomy): Archaea > Nanobdellota > Nanobdellia > SCGC-AAA011-G17 > GW2011-AR17 > JAGVZZ01. The sequence continues at coordinate 16,591 of JAGWAA010000006.1, read as the reverse complement.
AGTATCTTTAGTTTTTAATAACTTGATATGCCCAAATTTATTTTTCCAACGCCCCTTAAATCTAATAGAAACATTATTTTTTTTCTCAACATCACTAAATATAGTCCTCCAAATATTCTCCATCCTATCTTTCAACCATTGATCATCTCTCATAGAATTATATAGAAAAATATGGTTTATAAAAATTTATGTAAAAAAAAATTAGAAATTATTTGAAAATTTTTCAGATTTATCTAGCAAACCTTTTTTAAGCTAATTTTTCTAAAAATAATCAACGCTCAGGTCGCATAACCTGGTATTGCGAGGGTCTCAAAAAGCTCCTAGACCAAGGGACTAAGAGCCATGAGGAAACCCTTATCCTCACCGGATCTCTGGATTCAAATCCCAGCCTGAGCGTAATAAGTCAAATAAAAATATAAAACTTTCGAATCTCATCAATCAACTTTAATTCAATTAAAAAGATTATCCTCGTTTAAATTTAGCAACTTCATCAATCAAATCAATATGCCCCATAAATTGCGCTCTGCAGCAATATCTGACTATTTTTAAATCATCCATAACATCTTTTGGATTTTCTCCTTGAGCAACTCTCCTCTTAAAATCTTCCCATAAATGCCCAATAGGTTTTCCACAGGATATACATCTGATTGGAATTATCATATCCTATCGAAAATTTCATTGGTTTTTAAACCTTTTGGTCAACTAGTTTCGAAATACTTTGTTTAGCAAATCCTTCTAAATCCTTATGATCCAATAATTTTTCAATACCTAAGGCAGTAAAAGAACCAGTACCAGAAGCATAAAATGTCACACAAAAACTCTTTCGTCTCTTAAATTTAAAATCTAAAGAAAACATCGAATCAGGATAAACTGTAAATCCCCCTAATCCATTTTTTGTTTCATAAATCCCAAAAAGAACACCAGGCTTGGAATCTTTACCAACTCTAACTGATTTTTTATAAATAACAGCAACAACATCTCCATCTACAATTCCTTGTTGTTCGATACTATCAATAACATATTCTAAGCCCATAAAAAATTAAATTTAACCCTAATATTTAAACTTTCTGATTCAACAAAACTTCCCTAATTTTATTTCTTTTAACCTCTTCAAATCGTTTAGAATACCAGTAAATATTCCCAAAGCACCCATCAATATTTTTTTTAACTTCACCAGAATTTAATTTAAGCAATAAATTAATCTTCTCAAGCAATACCTGGGATATACTTTTAACTTTTAAATTCTTATACGCATAAATTTCTTGAATACTAATAGCTAATTCCTTCTCTAAAAAAGAAGATTCATACTTCTCCAAAAGTTTTTCAAATATTTTCTTCTGAAATCTATTCTTCAAAACAAATCTACATTTCTCCATAAAAACAAATTGTAAAAAAGAATATAAAAAGCCTGCGCAGGCGTTTGTCCTGTCCGGGGCTTAAAAGATAAAAGCCGGTTTAACGGTAACTTTTCTGTCTTGCAGCTCTCGGTTTTGAATCGTTAGGTTTTGACCTTTCAGCTCTTCTGATATCAGAAACTAAAAGATGCCTATCATACTCTAAAAACTTCTGCTTCAAAGCTTTTGATCCTGAATATTGCACCAATGCTCTTGCAACTACTAATCTAATCGCATCAGCTTGTGAATGCCATCCACCACCTTGAACAAAAATATCAATATCAACTTTACCTGCAAATTCTGATGCTAAAATTAAAGGTTCTTTAATCATCATATTAGCTAATTTAGGTCCATAAGTTTCTAAATTCATAGAATTAATTCTAACAATACCTTTTCCTTCTCTTAAAGTTGCTCTAGCAATAGCTCTTTTTCTCTTTCCTGAAACATTTATTATTTTCATTTTCCACCTATAAACTTGACAATGTCTAATACTGAAACATACTTAGTATTTGGAACTTTCTCAACACTAGCTCCTTGAACAATAACCAATTTTTTATCTTTCAAACTTTCTGGTAATCCTCTGAATGCTTTGACTCTTTCCATAGCTTGTCTTCCTCTAGCATTTTTATGAGGCAACATATTAATTAAAGCTCTTTTGAAAATACCTCTAGGAGTTCTTACAATAGTAATCCCAAACCTTGGTCCACCAATTTCTCTTAATCTTTTATATTTTCCAAAAACAATTTTCTTATTTCCAGTAACAATTGCTTTCTCGATATTAACAACATTAACATTATATCCCATCAAAGCTTTTTTAGCAACAAAAGTACACAATCTTCCCAAGATTATTCCTTCTGCATTCACAAAAATTTCATCATTCATTTTACTAACCTCACTTTACTTCCTTTGGGATTTTTAGTATATAATTCTTGAATAGTAAGTGCTTCTCCTCCAGCAGCAATAATTTTTTGTTTTGCAACTTCAGAAAACGAAAATGCAGCAACAACAGTTTTATTCTTAGCATCACCAACAGATAATACTTTTCCAAGTACTAAAGCTATTTCGCCATCTCTAACAACTTTAGCAATTTTTTCTAAATTAACCTTCGCAATTCTTTTTGTAGGCTTCTCTAGTTCTTCTGCTACTCTTTTCCACATAGCTACTTTACTTTTACTTAATTTAGCTATTGTTTCCCTTGTTTGTAAATTTGTTTTCATTTTCGTTTTTTATACTGCGGAGGAAGGGATTTGAACCCTCGCACCCACTTAGGGACTAGCCCCTCAAGCATACGCTCCATCTACTGATGCAGATGAAATAGCGCATTTGACCATGCTCTGCCACCTCCGCATAAGCTTTATTTGAGCTTTTTTATTTCTTCACTCAATTCATCAATTTGCTCATGCAGTGATTCTACTAAACCTTCAACCATCTCTTGAGGTGTTAATTGCCCCCAAGGCTCTATAGTGACAATAAAATCTTTATTACTTCCTTTTACTTCAATTTCATTAGCAGAAGCATCAACGCAAGCATTACAAAGTATACAAGCATCAATATTTTTAATTTTTAATTTTTTACTTTCCATCTCAAAAACTTTTCTTGGACAGATTTCAACAATATCTTCTGCATTTTTAACATTCCCAAGTTTAATACTTGGATATCCTTGATAATACATTAATCCAGGACTATATTTAACATGATCTTTTCCAGTTGATAATATTGCATGAGCAATAACTCTCAATCTTTGATTTTCAAGTAATTTAACAATTGGTGTTTTTCCATAAACAGGAACAACAGCAGGATCTTTTGATTTAAACATATCAGCAGTAACAATGCATGGTCCTTCAGCTTCCAAAGTTAAATCCAAAGTACATCTTGCACATCCAGCACCTTTACACTTACAATTTTCTTTAACAAAATAACTTTCTTTATCAGTTTTCAAAACAACTAAACCAATTCTTTGAGCAATAGTTTCATCATACAAAGCAGACGAATTATCTAAAATCTCAACAGTATCAACAGCCATTGAAGATAAATGATTTACAATTACTCTTCTAAACGCATTAAGTTCAGCAGGACTAATACCTTTAACTAAAAACCTAAAATTTTCTTTATCCGAAGACAATAATTTCATTTCCATCTTAAACTCTTCTTCCTCTCTTACCACCTTTCTTTCTACATCTATCGTGAGGAACTGTGGTTACATCATCAATGTTTCCAATTCTAAAACCCATTCTTGATAATGATCTAATTGCAGCTTGACTTCCTGGTCCAGTATTACTTGGTCCATTATGTCCACCAGGTGCTCTTACTCTAATATGTAAAGCATTAATTCCTTTATCTCTTGCACCCTCAGCAGCAATTTTTGCAGCAGACATTGCAGCAGTTGGAGATGACTCCATTCTGTGTGCCTTAACAACCATCCCACCAGATGCCTTAGACAAAGTTTCAGCACCAGTTAAATCTGTGATATGAATTATAGTATTATTATAAGATGAATAAATATGAGCAATTCCCCATTTCAATCTTTCCATACTTTGTTGTGGTCTTGGATTCATTTTTCTTCCTCTACTACTGCTTCTTCAGATTCTTCCTTTTTAACTATTTTCGCTTCTTTCAAAGCTTCATCTTTTATTTTGTTTTTATTTCTTTCAGGATGCTCTGGATCTGCTAAAGCTGAATTTCCACTATAAGTAATCATTTCTTCAACATTACCTGGGACCAAAAATGATGGAACATTAAATTTCTGTCCACTAACCATAATATGCCCATGAACAATAAACTGCCTTGCTTGAAAAATAGTATTCGCTAATCCTCTTCTAAAAACCATAGTTTGTAATCTTCTTTCAAGTAAATCTTTTACAGAAAGACTCAAGACATCATCAACAGTTGCACCTGCAGGAACCAAACTCATTTTTTGTAATTTTTCCAAAAATAATTTTTCTTCAATTTCTGCTTGTGCACCACTCTTTGCAATCAATTTTTTAGCTTGTTGTTTAAAATGACTTAACTTAGAAGCAATTTTCCATAAATCCTTTTTATTTTTCAAACCATACTCTTCAACAAGAATTTTTTCTTCACCTAATTGTGCCCTTCTCCAAGGATGTTGTGGCCTACTATATTTTTTCTTAGCTTTCTTCGGATCTCCCATTGTTATTCAGACCTAACTACTTCTTATTAACAGTAGCTTTTCCTCCGGTCTTTGCTTTCAGTTTCGAAACGCCCGAAGACTTTCCACTATTTTTTCTAAAGTGAGCTTTGGTACGTTGCCCCCTTACAGGTTGGCCAGCTGCATGTCTCATACCTCTATAGGCTTTGACTTTTTGCAATCGTTTAATATCAAATTCAGTTCTGAATTTTAAATCAGTAGTAAATATATGAATATCTTCACCAGAATCATAATCTCTTTGTCTATTTAACATCCATTCATCAATATTAGCACCAGCTTTTAATTTCCCTTCAATATCTTTAACTTCAACTTCGGATAAATCACTCAATAATTTACTTTCATCAAAATTATTTCTTATACAAAAAGCATGAGAAAGATTAGTACCAACACCTTTTATTTTTGTTAAACCATAACCCAATTTAAAGTTTCCTGGTATGTCAGTGTTTAAAATCCTAATTAATTGCTTAACTCCGACCCTTTCATTCTTATTTTCTTTTTCCATCGTTTAAAGAGAAGCTAAAAAATCTAGTCTTTAAAAAGCTTTCTCTACCTCACAAAAATCTTATATTTATCCTCGTTATTCAATTCCATTAGAATTCTTCTAATAACAATCCTTATAGGATCAGGAATAGCACTAATTCTTTCTTTTAATTCTTCAAAACTTTCAAAAGGTTTTTCATCTCTTGCTTCTAATATTCCCCACATATGTTTTTTTCCAATTCCTGGAAGCAATTCAATTTGATGCATTCGAGTACTAATAGGACCACATTTATTAAAGAAATTTAAAAATCTTTGAGGATTCTCTTTTACAAGTTTTTCTATAACAACCTCTAATTCACTTTTAGCTGTTTGTGTTAATCTATCCATTCCAATTCTTCCAGCAACATGATGAACTTTGTCTCTTTTTCCTTCACCAATATACAATTCTTCCATTGCTTGTATAGTTACATCTTTCTTTGGAATGATTTCAAGTAAAGTGAAATATTTTTTGCTCATTACTTGCGCAATTGGTGTTTTTCTAAAACTAGGTCTATTGTCGAATGGATACCCATTTGGTAAAAAGTCTAAAACTATTACAAATTCTTCCTTCTCGTTGAGTTCCATTTTCTTTATTATTGTGGTATAACATCTAATATCTTCTTTAAATCATCATCTTTTATAGTCAAAGTTTCAGCTGAAAACAGCAATCTCAAACTATCTATGTCTTTTGGCATAATATCTATAATTTTAATAATATGCCTATCTTTCAATCTAGGGATATTCAAATTAATAATCTTTTCGGATAATTCTTTAGATTCTTTTACTGAATCTGAAACAAACAATTCCAAATAAGCATGAGTTTTTTCAGCTCTATAAGATAAACCAGTATCTTTTACAGCCTTTAATATCTCTTTCAATTCTACCAAACTTACTGGTGTCTCATCAATTAATTCAAATTCTGTCATTGTAACTTCCTCATATGGCTTGGATGTACTATGAATAGTTTACATAATTTTCCATCCATAATATGAACTTTATAGCAACTTCCTTGTTTTCCAATAATTTTTCCAACATCTCCATGAAACCTTGGATGAAATATTCCTGCATGTATTGAAGGATCAAGTACTAATGCTACTTTATCATTAATATCAAACTTTTGTAAGTATCTTCTAATACTAATTTTCCCTTTTTCTCTTACATTCTTTCTTAATTTATGCCTAGTTTTTCTTCTTAATCCACCAGTTCTTTGTGCCATTTCTCTCTAACTCCTGTTCTCGTGTGAAACATCAAATATTTATAAGTCTTCCCAATTCGCTAAATTTCGCCCTTTAAATACCTTTGCCTCTTGTTTTCATCAAACTTCTCAATTGCATATCTAAGCATAGTTCTAGGCATATTTTTATAATGTTTTTTCAAAAAATCTTCTTCTACATTTAAATTTCTTTTTCCAACTTCTCTTAACATCCATCCAACAGCCTTATGCATCAAATCATGTTCATCTTTCAACAAAATCTTAGAAATTTTCAAAGCATCCTCATATTGATTTATCCTAATGAATGCAAAACATGAAAGCATTGCAATCCTTCTTTCCCATAAATTTTTTGATTTAGCCAAAGAATAAAGTATTTTCTTATCTTTATCTAATAAATACACTCCTGGAATATTTGGTGCAGAAACATCAACTAAATCCCAATTATTAATTCTTACCAAATTATTCATATAACAATCATAAATTTCTTTTTCATTACTTTTGAATCTTAAACTTAAAATAAACAATCCAATCATTCGAAATTCATGAACCTCATTTTTCAATAATTTTTCAACATCATTCAATTCTAAAGATTTATACTTCTTAGAAATTTTTCTTAATTCTGGAACAACAATTCCATAAAAAATATCTCCTTCTCCATATTCCCCTTTTCCCGTCTTAAAAAATCTTTGATAATTAATTGCCTTCTCAGAATTTCTTAATTTTTCTAAATCATTAATTAAATATTTAAACATAAGCCCAATAAAAAATTCAAAATTAAAAAAGCTATCTAAACAAATCAGTAATATCAGAAATCAAAGGTCTAGGAACATTAATAGTTACATTCAAAGTTCTTAATAATGAACCATTAGCTTTTTGAATAGCAATTTGTTCTGGATTCATAGGCTTTTCAATAATAATAGATGTTCTTCCATTTTTAGAAAATTCCCGAAACAAAACAACATCCCCATGTTGATAATGAACCATTGCTGAACTACAAACAACACCAATTCTATATTCTGATAACATATCTTTAGCTATATCATCAGTCAACCAATCTCTCATTATTTTAAGACTAGAATCATATCTTTCTTTTTCATCTTGATATTTAAATATCATAAAAAAACAAAATTTATCCAAGATTAATAAACATTTCTAAACATTAATCTCTAACTTATCACCCTGAACTAAAACGCTTCCAATCCCTTGCCCAACAAAATAAGAACTCATCATTGAAAACTTTTCTAAATTAGAAAACCAACTTTCTTTTTCTTCATAATCAACTTCACTTAAAGAATTTCCAGTTAAATTCTGCGCATAAGCAATAGCATCTTTTTTATCACCAATATAATCAATTAACCCATTATCCACACAATCCATCCCTAAATAAAAAATTCCATTCGACAATTCTTCAATCTCATCAACAGACATACTTCTTCCTTCAGCAACCTCTTCAACAAAATACTCATGCACTTTATCCAATCTATCCATCATCAAAGCTTCTTCAGCAGAAGTCATTTCTCTGTAAGGCGAACCAATATCTTTGTAATCACCAGTAACTAATCTCCTATAAGTAACATTATAATCATCCAACAAACCATCAAACTCTAAATATGAACCAATAACACCAATACTACCAACGTAAGATAATTCATCAGCAAAAATTGCATCAGTTTGTGAAGCAATCCAATAAGCACCAGAAGTTCCAGATTCAGTAATAACAGAAACAATTGGTTTATCAACTTCTTTGATTGCATCAACAACAACTTTAGTCCCCATAACAGTCCCACCTGGAGAATTAATTTCTAATACAATCGCTTTTACAGAATTATCATTATTTGCAATCTCAATATTTTCAGCAATCTTCTCCCCAGAAATTCCTTCAATAAAAAAACTAGACCCCCCATCAAAAGTAATCATACCATTAATTGGAATAATTGCAACTTTCTTATCAAGAGTAGGAGTTTCATCAAATATCAAAAATGATATTGAATAAGCTAAAGCCCATAAAACTAATACAAACACTAAAATTTTCAAATATTTATTCATCTTCAATCACTCCAACAACTTTGGTATTACTAATTTTTTCAAAAAATCTTTGATTCCCTTTACTAATAAGCATATATAACACATCCAAAAATAAAATCACAGAGGACAACTTACTCAAATTTCTAATGAACGCCTGAGAAATTGTAATCTCCTTATCATTAATACCAACAGATTTTATTTTAAAAAAAATCTTTCCAACACTTTGACCAAATTTCCATTCTAAAAAAGTCCAATAAACTAAAGTCATAATTCCAACAATAATTGTTGCAAACCAAAAATTAGAGCTCATAATCAAATTCAAGAAATCAGCAAAACTTTCTCCAGTTTCTTTAACCATTAAAGGACTAACGATTATCATACTTATTAGAAGGCTATCAATGATATAAGCTAGAATCCTTTTCCATAACGGAACAATAACCACCACTTTTCTCATAGACTACAAATAAAAAAGAATATATATAAACTTTTCCTCAAAATATACCTAAATGCAACAATTTTATGAAGAATTATTCAAAGAGATCAAAAAAAGAAAAATTAAATCTATTGATTTAGTACTAAAATTAAGAAGAGAACTTTGTCGTAAACACAACCCAAAAATTTTCCCTTCAATGATTGAAATATTAATGCATGCAAATGAAAAACAATTCAAAGAATTAAAATTTCTAATTACAAAACCTTCAAGAACAATCTCAGGTGTAACACCAATAGCAATAATGACAAAACCATTCCCTTGTCCACATGGTAAATGTATTATGTGTCCAGGAGGACCAAATTCCATTTTTGGTGATGTCCCACAAAGTTATACTGGTACTGAACCTTCAACAATGCGAAGTGCAAGAAATTTTTATGATCCATATCTAACTGTTTTTAATCGTTTAGAACAATATTTTTTACTCAATCAATCCTTTGACAAAGTTGAATTAATAATCCAAGGTGGCACATTTCCATCATATCCCAAAAAATATCAAAATGAATTTATTACATATTCATTAAAAGCATTAAATGATTTCAATTTTACATTAACAGAATTCAAAAAACTTTTCGAACTACCATCAAATTTAACCCCTGAAAGAACAAAAAGAATTCAAGAAAAAATTTTAAAATTAAAAGGCAAATCAACATTAGAGAAAGAAATCAAAAGAAATGAAAAATCAAAAATAAGATGTGTGGGATTAACAATTGAAACCAGACCAGATTATGCACAATTAAAACACGCAAACATTATGTTAGATCAAGGTTGCACAAGAGTAGAACTTGGAGTACAAACTACTGACAACAAAGTTTTATCAATAATAAAAAGAGGTCATACAGTAGAAGAAACAATAAAATCTTTCAGAATTCTAAAAGACTTAGGTTTCAAAATCAATGCACATGTAATGTTAGGTCTTCCTGAAGACAAAAATAATCTAATGTCCTTATTTTCAAATCCAGATTTTCGCCCAGATATGTTAAAAATCTATCCCTGTATTATAATGCCAGGAACAGAATTAGCTGAAATGTATAAAAAAGGAAAATATAAACCATTAGAAACTACTGAAACAATTAAAATATTAGCCGAGTTCAAAACAAAAGTTCCAGAGTATGTAAGGATAATGAGAATTCAAAGAGACATCCCCACAAAACATTCTTTGGGTGGAGTTGATAAAACAAATCTTAGGCAATTACTTCAAAACTATATGAATTCACATAATATGCATTGTAATTGTATTAGATGTAATGAAATTAAATCAATAATTAAAAATCCAAAAATAGATATTATTGAATATAAAGCATCAGAAGGAAAAGAATTTTTTATCTCTCTAAAACAAAAAAATGAAATTATAGGATTTTGTAGATTAAGATTTCCATCAAAAAGTCTTAGAAAAGAAATAAAAAATGATTCGGCAATTATTCGTGAACTTCATGTTTATGGTACCTCAACAGGACTGGAAAAAATTGGTAAAGTTCAACATAAAGGTTTTGGAAAATTATTATTAAAAAAAGCAGAAGAAATTTGTAAACAAAATTCTAAGAAAAAACTTTTGGTTATCTCTGGGATAGGTGTAAGAGACTATTACAAAAAACTAGGTTACAAACAAGATGGTCCTTATGTTTCTAAACTTATTTTCTAAAAGCATAATACCCAACTAATATTCCAATAACTAACAATAAATTAATCCAAGAAAATACAGGCACTTCTTCATTAGTAATTTCTTCATCGACAGAATCACTTATTTCAACTGCTTGATTACTAGTAGTAGAAGAACAACTTTTCTCAGTAGTAGGCAAATAATCAGAAGTATAACAAGCATCACTTACAGGAATAGATTGACATTGTGACAAATCTAAAGTTGAAATCCCATCAACACATTCTGACCATTCAACATTCGAACAATCCCATTCTTCCTCACAAGTTTCAATAACACTACTCTCCTCACAATTACTGTCAACACAAGTCTCTCCAGCATCACAATCATCATCAGTCAAACATCCACTAGAATACAATTTCAAATAATCCTCAGCGTCAGAAATAGTAATACTCTCCGCAGAACAAGTAGCATCAGCTTCACAAACTAACAAAGTATCTCCTAACACCACAGTTTCATTTAATACACTAATAAAATAATAATATTTATCATCATCATAGACAGCATTCCAACTAGCATAACTTGCATCATAAGTATCATAATTTTTTATTGAAGCAAAAATAAAACTTTCAACTAATTCATCAGTAACATAAGTCCCATCATCATCAACAGCAGAATACAAATAAAAATCAGAAGCATCAGTTCCACAACTACCATCACCATAAGAAACTAAATACACAGACTCCCCATCTAAAGCAAAATTAATAGTTTTATTCCAAGTTGATTCTACCCAAACATTAGAACTAATTTCATCTATTAAACAATCACCTTCAGTTGATGTAATTGAAGCAGCATCACAACCTTCATCAATTTCTCCATCACAATCATTATCTAAACTATCACAACTTTCAGTTCCTGCAGGAGAAATCAAAGCCGAACTATCATCACAATCTCCAAACATCAAACTATCACAAGCAGGATTAACAGTTTTCCCGAATATATCATAATTACCATTAGTATCATCCAACCAGACTACATAAGAAGAACTCACCACTGGTAAAATCTGATTAACACCATCATCAGTTAATGAATAAAAATCTTGAGTTTCAAAATCATAATATTCCAAATCATAATCATTATCATCATACTTTGCCCAAACAATTAAATTATTTGAAACCTTTGGATATTTTTCATCATAACTTTCACTAGTTACAATAATTATTCCATCAGTAGAAATATCATAAGAATAAATATCCCAATTCCCAGCAGAGTTTGATTGCCAAACAACATAATTTTCATAAATGGAAATAGAATTTTGATCTCCATCACTCCCATCAATAAGAGTAATTTCTTCTGTGCTAATCTTATACAAATAAACATCTTTAGTCCCACTAGCATCATCAATATAAACAATATAATCCCCATAAATTCTAGGTGAATATTGATTTTGAGTCTCAGAAATAATTAAACTTTGAGTTCCATCATTTAAATCTCTCAAATAAATATCCCAATCTCCACCAACATTATCCGCCCATACAACATAATTCCCATAAACATCAGGACTAATTTGATGAGACGCAAATTCATTAAGAATTGTAGTTGTGGATTGTTCTAAATCATGTAAATAAATTTGCCAATAATTTCCAACTAAAGCTTGCCATACAACATAATTCCCATAAATTCTAGAATTAGAAACTTCAGTTAAACCATCACTCAACAAACTATTGCTTGAAGAAATTAAATCATAACTATATACACCAGAATTAGAAATATATACAAAATAATTTTCATCAATATCCAAACTTCCTTTATCATATGAATCAACAATTAAAGATTCAACTTCATAACAACCAAAATCTTCTAAGCTACAACCTTCATCATAATACCCATCCTCGTCTGTATCTATACAATCAACAACAGCATATCCAGACTGAATTTGATTACCAAAGCCTATGCTAAAACCTAAAACTAAAATTATAATCAAGACTAAGAAAAACCTATCACTATCAATCACCCTCTTTTTCATTTATTAACTCTATATAAGAGAGATTTATATAATTAACCCAACCCAAAGGTTAATAAAACATCAATATCACCAAAATTATGCAGGCTAGGTGGGTGGTTAGCCGTCACCTGTACCATAAATCGGCTATACGATGGACTGAAGTCTGAGTGCGGTGCGAATCTTTCAGTAGAGCCCTATCATGGACTTTGATGTTTCGTCCTGCATGGTTGATATTAATGCTAACTGAGTCAGGCCAGGAATGGAGCAGCTCTAAACAATAGTACCGACGCTTGTAGGGTCGCGAAGCTGAGAAAATGTTAGGACAAACTTTATTGGGAATTTACAACAAACTCAGATGGCCTGCATTATATTTCTAAGACAATTATTTAAACTATCAATCTATAAACAAAATCATGAACGAAATCCGATATGCTTCAAAAGAAGATTCAAATTTAATTATAAAAGGAATTATAGAAATTTGTAATTTAGAAAAAGAAAAACCTGAAACTAAAAATAAACTCACAAAACAAACAAAAAACGCAATTCAAAGAAAAGAAATCAGAATAATCACTTTAGATCATAAACCAATAGGCTTTGTCCAGTATAAATTTACAAAAAAAACACCTTATGGTATTGATTATGGGAATTCAGAAAATAAATTCTGCTGGATTGATTGGTTTTATATTACAAAAGAACATAGAAAAAAAGGTTTTGGAGAGACCCTAATTAAAGACCTCAAATTAATTTCTAAAAAAAAGCAAATCTCAGAGATTATGCTAGATGTGTTTAATATCAACAATAAAGCAATAAAATTTTATAAAAAAGAAGGCTTCAAAGATTATATTCAAATATCAAGAAAAAAAATTAATTAAAAAGAACTCATTGTTAACAAGTTCAGTCTAGTATCGGTTGGTTTGATTTTACTATCCATTGCAACCAAAGTTTTCACTCCAGCTCTTTCTGCACTGATAACCAAATCTTTTCCAATGCTCCCATCAAACACAACTGCGCTTACTCCTTTGATTCCTCTCAAAGTATCTTGCAATTCTGTTGAAGGCACTTTTCCAAGCACAGCCCTCTAGTTCCAACTAAATCATCTAACAAAGATTTAAACTTTTTTTTCTGCTCATCAGAAATTCCAGCTCTTACAATATTTCTTGGTGCTTCTTGTACTGGCATAGAAGTTCTTATTGGTCCTCTAGACATAGGTCTAGAATCTCTCGGAGCTTCTCTATTCTCAATTCTTCTGATTTGCCCATTCTTAGTTGGTTGCACATCTTTCAAATCATGTTTAGCTTGCTCAGCAGTAATCTTTCCTCTCAAAGCTTTATGAATTTCTTTCTTTGTCAATTCTTCAACTTCTTTTCCATCAGGTGCTTTAACTACAAAATCAATTTCAGCAACTTCCATTACTTCTTTTGTAATTAAATCTCCCCCTCTATCTCCATCAACAAAAAGTGTTACAATTTTTTGTGCACATAATGGAATAATAGATGCAGGTACAGAAGTTCCGTTAATTGCAATTGCATTTTTGAATCCACATTTTAATAGAACCAAAACATCTGCTCTTCCTTCTACTAAAATAATCTCTTCAGATTCATCAATAGCAGGTCCAGCTGGTAATTTTTCTTTACCATATTCAGCAACTTCCATCATTCTTACAGACTGTGCAACTTCTTCAGTAATTTCCTGAGAATCAGGTAACACATTATCTGTGAATGATTTCAACAATTCTTTTGCTCTTGTAATAATGAAACTTCTTTTAGAAATTCTTACGTCTTCTAATTTCAGAACTTTAACTTTAGCATTACATGGACCTATCCTTTGAATAGTTTCCATAGCAGCTGCTACAACAGCAGTTTCAGTCTTATCTAAACTTGACGGAATTATAATATTACCTTCAGTCTTTCCAGCTTTGATATCAGTATTAACTTCAATCCTTCCAATCCTTCCAGACTTTTGTAATTCTCTTAATTCTAAATCAGATCCTAATAGACCTTCAGTTTGTCCAAAAACAGCACCAATGATATCTGGTCTGTCCACAGTACCTTCAATTTGAATACTTGTGTGAATGATATATTTTGCCGACACAGGGCTAATTTTTCCCATTTTTTCCTCCAAAACATTCAAGAAATACTCTATAACCTATTCATTAATTATTCACTTCCTTTAATTCATAATGGCAAATGCCAAATTCAAATTTTAATTAAATGATAGGCGAGTATGATCTTGCTCTGTTTATTTTATTATGATATTGCCCGCGACACTAACCCCCAAGCTCATTGCTTGAAGTTTCTTCGTCCGCTCCATTGAGTATTCTCGTGGCGGGCTACTTTTCTGAAGAATATCAATGTTTATAAAGAACCCTGATACGTGGGTCCGAAGCCCACTACACTATCCAAGTTATGTTACAAGCCCTTAGGATTTCCAAGAATTTAAAAATTATTAAGACTTTCTATTTGGAGTTAGATAACCAACATTAGTTGTTTGAGCTTGTTCAACTATTCCCCTTAAAATATCATCATGATTAATTATTCTTGAACTACTTATACGCTTAAAATCTACTTCAGGTTTCCGATTCGCTAAATCTTTATAGAAATCACCATATTCTTTTCCAAGCCTTTGTCTTAATCTTCTTGCCAAAGTTTCAACCAAATCTTCAGAACCATCTCTAACTTCATTATCATGAAGAATAATTCTACCCCTTAACACATCTACAAATGTTAATGATAAAGCCCAATAATCACGAGACCTATCAGATAATGGATAAAAATATCTCATTGTAGCAATAAGAGGCCCACTATAATTAGAATCTTCTTCAAATGTTCTTGCAGTTGACCAATCAATCAATACTAACTTCCCATCACTATGAATAATATTTCCGGGTTTAATATCGCCATGTATAATTTCTTTTTGATGAATCTTTTCAAGATTATCATCAAGCTCTTTAAACAATTCTAATACTTTTTCATAATCATGTAATTCAGGATCAGTAATATGACTCAAATTAGATCCCTGTAAATATTCAAAAGGCCCTAATAATCCAACAACACCCTCATAAAAATTAAGTTGTCTTAAAACTTGAACACCTTCTATACCTTGAACAACCATTTGTGCTCTTAATCCTCTCTTAACAATCTCCTGCAATTGTGGATCTAATGAATATTTAGCCTTATCTCCTTTACTATGAACAATAAATTTTAAAACATCCCCAGAGTCAATTTTAGGAATACTAAAAATCCCACACTTATTATCAACTAAATAAATTTCATCTGGACGATTAATTCTTAAAAAATCAAGCATTTCAAAACTATTACAAGCTAAATCAATTAATTTATCCAAATTAGAATATTCTTTTGTAATCATTTCTTTCTTTCCTCAAAAATCTATTTATAAAATCTCGGTTAAAGATTTATTCAACCCCACAATTAACATGATAATATTGATGATTAGTTATATCATTTGACCATTCTCTTTTACAAGGTTTTCTATTTAACCAAAAAGCCTCAGTCCCATGCCAAACAACACCTTCATTTCCAATTTTTTTAGTTTTATAAAATAAAGCTCCATTAGTAGGATCCTCAGCCTCACCAGATAAAACATTTACTAAAGCTTTGTAAGCTCCTTCAATAGATTCTGAATCCATTAATCCATGTTTCAAAACCATATTTCCTTGATCGTCCTTAAAAGTTTCAGGATTAAAAAAATTTTTTCTATCTTTGATACAACTAAATGCATACGGAAACTTTGCATAAGTAATCAAACTACCATTACTTTTTTTTCTATGAAATTTATGAGAATTATTTTTAGTATCAAATTCATATCTATTCAACAAAACTGAAGCAATAGCTTCATATCCTTCTTGAATATCATCTTTTGTTAATCCTTGTTTATTTTTTTGAATAAATGTTCCTTCTTCAAAATATAAAATTCTTGATAAAAAGACTAATTCTTCTTCAGTCAATCTATAACCAGAATCAATTTGATTTAATCTTTCAACATCAGCTTCAATACTAGTAACTTGAGGTTTTTCTATTTCAACAATTTCTTCTAAACAACCACTAGATACATTTTCATTAACATCAACACATTTAGTAACATTACTAAGTCCTAATAATCCTAATAATCCTAACGCAGACCAAGATAACTTTCTATTCATTTTGGATGCACCCCATTATGATC
>JAGWAA010000062.1 GCA_018302165.1 Candidatus Woesearchaeota archaeon | reverse complement strand
CAAATCTAATTTTTTGAATAATACTTCTGCTCGTGAAACAATGTGTTATCTTTCAAATAATGTTCGAAGTGGTGGTGGTATTTTTACATTTGCAAATCTCTGTTCATTAGAAATTGTTGAAGATCCAGTTAATCTTGAGCAATTTTCTTCATTAGTCAGGAGATCTTGGTGGAAGTATCTGCAAGGTGAAGATAATGATTTCGGCAATGCGGGTGACGAAGTATTCCCAGTTTATCAGTTTACTCCTTCTGAAGATATTAATTTAGGTTTATATTTTGCTAATGCTTTAACGCATAGTAATGGAATCCCTATAGAAGATATCTCCAAATCTGATTACGCTTACTTGGAAAAAAATACTAAAGCAAATACTTTGTGCTTTGATAAATCTAATGATGAAAATATTAATAATCTTTATTTGAAAAAAGGTGAAACTTATTACATAATGTACTACGATGATCAACTTCCTCATGATTTTGATAATGATATTTTACTTATCTCCTCAAATCCTGATTTTGATGCGGGTTACTGGAAAGATATTGGAATAGGGTATGCTGTTGGTGTTGGTGCGATTGTTACTGCTGCATTAACTGCTGGTACTGGTGTTGCTATTTATACAGGAGGTATTTCAGGTGCATCTGCAATTCTTGCTGGGTCTTCATTATTTGTTGAAGCAGTTGGTGCAAAGACAGTATTGATTTCTGGAATAGTGATTGCAGATTCTTCTTACATGGCTTATTTTTATGTTGATGGTGATAACGCAGATAGTGAATGTGTTTCATATGGATTTGGTAATGTAAATGAATAAAAAAGGCGATTTAGCTTGGGAATACATTGTAGCAATAATATTATCTCTAATCGTAATAATCTTGATAGTAATCTTTTCTACACAGGTAAAAGGATTCGTAGTTCAGGGAATAGAATATTTCAAGACCACAATATTAGGGATGTAAAATGGCAGATGTAGAAACCAGCACTTTAGTAAAAGCAATTATTGCGATTATAGTTTTGCTAGTGATGGCTTTAGTAATTTACTCTTTGATGAACTTTGACGATGTTAAACAAATTGCTCAAGAAGTTTTTCATGTCGATACTCAAGAAGAAATAAACACAAAAACTGAGGATACTGTTTCTGAGTTCTCTTCGGATTTAGATAGTTGTGCAAAAGGTGATTACAATCCTAATAATGAAGATGCATGTTTCTGCTACCAAAGATCTCCTGGTGTAATCCAAGAAGGTTCATACATTTCAATATCAAATAGTGGCTCAACATCCCAATTTACAACTTTGAGTGAGAATGATGCTCCTATTTCTCAGTTTACAAAAAATTATAACTTCGGTTTAATGGCTACTTCAGGACCAAATGGCGGTTACAAGTTAGGTTGCGTTTTCCCAACTCAGTTTTTCATAATTGCCAAAGATAAAGATATTAGCCCTTGGTATTCTTTTGAAGAAATTCCTGATAATCAATGGTCAGTAAAATGGATAGATTCTCGTTTAGAATTCTTTTTTTCAACCGACTATACTTTTGGTTTTTATAGGAATGATAAATCTTCTAGTCTTCAATTAGCTCCAATGTTATACAGATTAGACTCAACCCATTATTGTTTGGTCACAAAATTGATTGATGAACCAGTAGAGTATTCAGCTTCTGAGTTTATTCCTTTTGATAGTGAAATGCAACAAGCCCCTGCTTTGATGCGTATTAGTGATTATCAAATGGACTCTACTGTTGATTATGATTCTAAGGATAATTCTAAAACTACTACCTGTAATCCAACTACCAATAAAGCTTGTTACTATTCTACGGTCCAGGAATTCCTATTGAATGAAGAATTATACTGCAATAAAATGTAATTAGTTTAATAAATTTATCAGAAATAGTTTCCGAAAAATTTTCATAAAATCCTAGTAAATCTTTTTTAAGCCATTTTCTGTAAAATTGAATATGCAAGTAATTGAAAAAACAATCAAGCAAAAGATATTCACAATCAGAGGAAAGCAGGTTATGTTAGACAGGGATTTGGCTGAACTTTATAATACTGAAACAAAAGTTCTAAATCAAGCTGTTAAAAGAAATCTCGAAAGGTTTCCAACTGATTTTATGTTTAAATTAACCAATTTAGAAAAAAATGAACTGGTCACAAATTGTGACCACCTCAAATTATTAAAATATTCTTATCAAGAGAGTTATGTTTTTACTGAGCAAGGCGTTGCAATGCTATCAAGTGTTTTAAGAAGTAAAAAAGCTATTGAAGTAAATATTCAGATATTTAGAGCATTTATTGAAATGCGCAAGTATATTTCAAAAAATCTAGAATTATTTCAAAGACTAGACAAAGTTGAGAATAAACTTTTAACTTATGATAAAAACTTTGAACACAAGTATTTGATGCTTACAAGTTTGTTTCAGATTTAATAAGAATTGCTAAAGAGTCAATTGTTCTAATTGATAATTATATTGATGATTCTGTACTAACTTTATTTGAAAAAAGAGAAAGGCATGTTAAGGTAATTATTTACACAAATTTAACAAAACAAATAGAATTAGATATGAAAAAGTTTAACGAACAATATGAAAATATTGAGATAAAAAACTTTGATCAATCTCACGATAGATTCTTAATAATTGATAATCAAGTTTATCATTTCGGAGCATCATTAAAAGATTTAGGCAAAAAATGGTTTGCTTTTTCAAAGTTTGACAAAGAAGCACTAAAAATTCTGGATAAATTAGGCTTAAAGTAACTTTTTTAACTAAAATACCATAGAAAACTTTAAATATATTCGACTCTAATTGAGTGTAGAGGTGAAACTAATGAATAAAAAAGGTATGGACATTTCTTTGAATTTCATAATATTAGCAGTTTTAGCTTTGATTGCTTTGATTGTAATTGCATTGTTCTTTACAGGCGGCTTAACTAATTTGTTTAAACAGCAGGAAGCAGTTGGTGAAATTAGCGGTGATAAAATAGCTTTAGCAAAGACAAAATGTGAATTATATTGTACAACAAACAACGAAGACTCTTGGAAAGCAAATGTCTTTGATGAAAGTGATCCAGAAAGTGCATTTTATCAAAAATCTTGTGCTGATTTAATTTCGGGTTCTGATCCTGTGATTACATTAAACAAAGACTTCGTCAATGGTGAATGTGTTAACACATAAATTTAAATATTCTTTTTTCTTTTATTAAAATATGAAAAAGGGTGAGCTTACAATTAATTATATAATCGTTCTTATTTTGGCTTTAATTGTACTAGTTGCTATAGCAATTATTTTCAGACAACAAATAGGCAACTTCTTAGAAAGTATAAGAGCAGTCTCAGAACCATTAAGCAGCGATCAACTTTCCAAAACAACTGAAGAGCTATTAAAATGAAAAGAGGTCAATCAGGTATTCCACAATGGTTAGTTCTATTGATTTTAGGTGTTTCTTTATCAGTTATTACAGGTGCTACTTATTATTCTATTTTTGTAGAATCCCAAAAGAGTGTCAATAGTTTTAATGATTTAGTTGATAAGATTAATTTAATGGAAGATGGTGAAACCTTAGACTATTCATTATACTTAGATTCTTCAGATATTTTAATCTCTTTTGATGAAGGTCAGAATTATGAAGGTCCGAGTGATATAGCAATTAAATATTGGGGTGAAGATTGCGAGCAAGGTGATACAATAAAAGTCCCAGATTCTTGTGGCCAATATCCTTGTTTATGTATTTGTGACACTTCTTTGCAATACGATTTTGAAGATTCTTGTACAAAACACCAATTAGTCTGTTACCCATTTATTGAAAAAGATTTAAGTTTCTATGATCCAACCTGCACTTCAGTTTACAAAGAAGGAGAAAATAATGGAATTTTACAACTTCATTTAGAATTAAATGATAAAATATTGAGTTTTTGTGAAAACAAAGAATGCATTGCAGAAGATGATAAAGAAGTTGTAGAGGGCTTCAAGAATTTTGTTAATGATTACCAATTTTGTTTAGCATCAAAATCTACTTGCTCTTGTGACTTAGATTATTCTTTTTTGGAAGGTGGTTATGCATTAAACTTTTACACAGATAAACTAGAACTCTATAATGCCGTTTCAAAAGTTTCAATATCCTCAGAATCTTTCACAACAAATATTGACTCTAATAATCCTGAAATCAAGTTTACAAATTTAATTTCATTATACAAATTTGAATTATTTAATTATCAAATTGCAGAGTTTGCTGGAACAACAGACTTAACTTACTTTACTGCAACCACATCTACTGATAAAATCGATTTAATGGGTGATTCTGATGAAATGCCTACTGAGATTGATACAGCATTATTATTCAAAGACAACAAATTATATTTCACTTCAGAGGATTTATCAGATTATACTTCTTGTGAAGTTGATGAACGTTTAGTCCTATAAAACTATTTAAATCATAAACTCTTAAAACTTTTCATGAATAAAAGAGGTGAAGAAGCCCAATTATATCTTATTATGGAGATTGTGATTGGAATATTAGTTGCAGGTTTATTTATTTCTTTGGCTACAAACTATGACTCTTATTCAAATATCCATAAGATTTACATTGAACAAGACTTAAAATTACTCTCAGAAACACTTCTTTCCTCACCAGGAGAAATAGAATACACTTATCCCATTAAATCTTATTTTGATGTTTCTCTAACTTCAGAAGAAATCCAAGTCAAGAATAATGCTGAATTAATCCAATTTGCAAAAGAAGAAAAATTAATTTTTACAAAGACAGATAAATTAAAAGTGGTGCGAGAATGAAACGTGGTCAAATTACGGGTTACAAACAAATTTATTTCATTATTGCATTATTTTTAATAGCATTCATGTTTGTTTATCTTCATCAATCTTTCAAACAATATAGCCAAGAAAGTTTCGAATGCACTTCTGAGGCTTATCAAGAGATTATGATCGCAAAAATATTATACTCTGATTGTTTTACTTACACAGACCCATCTACAGAATCAATTATTCCTGGTTCAATTGATAAAACCAAATTCATTCAAGAGAATTATAATAATTGTTTCAATTTTCTAATCAAAAAAACTAATTTAACTATTGACGGTGTTTCAATTGGTGAACCCATTTATGATCCAATATCAATTAACAAAACTATTTGGTTATATGATGGAGAAGGAAAAACTCCAAATATAATCACTTTTATGTTTGAGGAACCAGAATGCTAAATAAAAAAGGCCAAAGTGAAGATGTATTCGAGTACATACTAGTTTCAATAGCAATAGTAGTTGGAATAATAGTCTTAACTATGGGCCACAATTACAAAGAATTCTCTGTTGACAATGCAATGCAAACCATTTCTGCAGATAGTTCTGATATTCAATCTTTTGATATGAGTTTTTTAGGTACTGATTTAAAAAATATTTTAGACTTACAAGTTTCTGATGAATACACATTTGCAGAATTAATCTCAAGAATGCCAGATAATTATCCAGATATTAATGATAAATCTTTATTTGAAGGTTTATTAGATCAAGCTCTTATTAGCAATCGCTTAAGCTGTGATGAACAATTATTCAATATTTTAAATGAAAAATTGGACCAAGTATATTCTGATAACTGGATAATTTTTGTTTATTCAGATGATGAAATGATTTTCTTTTGCTCCTCAATTTTATTCGATTATTCAAAGGTTAGTTCTGCAAAGATAACTCTTCCTTCAATAAATCCCAACAATAATGTTGATGTAGTCTTGGAGGTTTACGAATGAACAAGAGAGCAATGATTATGTTATATTTTTGCGTATTCGGTTTCATAGCAGCATCTTTTTTATTCTTTAGGTA
>JAGWAA010000005.1 GCA_018302165.1 Candidatus Woesearchaeota archaeon | reverse complement strand
GAAGGAGCTCAAGGTGCAATGCTAGACATAGACAATGGTACTTATCCTTATGTAACAAGTTCAAATACAACAATTGGTGGTTTATTTACAGGCTCAGGAATTTATGTTAAAGATTTAGAAATTATTGGTGTTGCAAAAGCTTATACAACAAGAGTTGGTAATGGTCCATTTCCTACTGAATTAAATTCTGATTTAGGAGAATTATTAAGAAATAAAGGTCATGAATTTGGAACTACAACTGGCCGCCCTAGAAGATGTGGTTGGTTGGATTTAGTTGCATTACAGCATGCAAAAAGAATTAATGGTCTGGATAGTTTAGCAATTACAAAATTAGATGTTTTGACAGGTATTGATCCAATTATGGTTTGTATAGGTTATGAAATTGATAATTCTGAACTTTCAGCTTTCCCTGCAGATCTTAAAAGATTAGATTTAGTAAAACCTATTTATAAACAATTTTCAGGTTGGACTGAAGACATAACCTCCTGCAGGAAACCTTCTGAACTCCCTACAAATGCTAAAAAACTTATTAATCATATTGAAGAGGATGTAAATGTTCCAGTATTATACATAGGTGTAGGTCCAGCAAGAGATCAGATAATTATTAGAGATTATCCAATAAAGAATTTTTAATTTTTTTCTTCAAAAAATTACCTAGAAACCTTTATAAACATACCCCGGACAGGACATTCACGCGCAGCCTTTAAAAACCTTATTTTTATAGAAAGTAAAATGATATCCCATAAAACGAATCCGGATGATAGTAAAGAAATTAAAGATTTACTTAATCCAATCGTTCGAAAATGGTTCTTTACAAAATTCAAAGAATTTTCAATTCCACAATTATATGGTGTTACCGAAGTTCATTCTAGAAATAATATTTTATTATCAGCGCCTACAGGTACAGGTAAAACTTTAACAGCATTCTTATCCATTTTAAATGAATTAGTAGACTCTAGCGAAAAAGGTATTCTTCAAGACAAAGTTTATGCAATTTATGTTTCACCATTAAAAGCATTAAGTAGAGATATTTCAGTTAATCTTTTAGAACCTTTAGAAGAGATGCAAAGAATTGCAGAAAAAAAGTTCGGAATTCGAGTTGCTGTAAGAACTGGTGATACTACAGCCACAGAAAAAAGAAAGATGCTTGAGTCTCCCCCACATATTTTAATCACAACTCCAGAAAGTTTAGCAATTATGTTATGTTCAATAAAATTCTCCGAACACATCAAAGGTGTTGAGTGGGCAATTGTTGATGAAATACATTCTTTGGCAGAAAATAAACGAGGTGTGCATTTATCCTTGGTTCTTGAACAGCTTCAAAGATTTTCTCCAGGTATGTGCCGAGTGGGATTATCAGCTTGTTTGGATTATAATACTTATGTAACTTTAGCGAATGGTGAAATTATTAAAATTGGTGATTTTGTTGATAATATATTTCTTGGAAAAAATATTGAACATTTTCAAGGGATGGAATATGTAACAGTTGAAAATCAAAAAATTCTTTCTATAAATAAAGAAGGCAAAATTGTTCCATCCAAAATTTTAAAAGCTTGGCGAATTCCACAAAAAAATAA
The DNA here is from genome assembly GCA_018302165.1 of Candidatus Woesearchaeota archaeon. Classification (GTDB taxonomy): domain Archaea; phylum Nanobdellota; class Nanobdellia; order SCGC-AAA011-G17; family GW2011-AR17; genus JAGVZZ01. The sequence goes on along the minus strand of JAGWAA010000005.1, from coordinate 23,555 downwards.
TCTTGTAGAAGTTGTTTTACAAACTGGAAAGAAAGTTAGTATTACTACTAATGATAAATTTATGACTTTAATAAATGGGAAATTAATTTGGAAAGATGTAAGTACTTTTAAAATTAATGACTTTATTGCAATTCCTAAATCCATTCCAATTAAAGGTGAGAAAAAAAGAGTTTTAGACTATATTTCTGATTCTAAAGAGATTTTTATAAAGAATCCATCAGATCTAATTAAAATAATTACAGATGAAGAAATTACAAAGAAAAGTATTAACATTAAACAACTTGCTTCAGAATTAAACATAAATTACAATAAATTACTTAAATTAAGAGAAAAGAATAATATTTCTATTTCATTGCCTCTATTTAATAAAATTATTAATCTTTCTAATAAAAAACAAACAATAAAAATCAATTCTTTCTGTGGAAGCACCACAAAATATTTTGTTAAATTACCTGAATATGTTAATGAAGATTTTATGAGGCTTTTTGGGCTTATTGCTTCAGATGGTCATGTATCTTATGGCATAGTAAGTTTTGCTAATAAAAATCCTGAGCTTATATCTGAAGTTAGTAATTTAATGTATTCTCTTTTTGGGAGAAAACCTTCAATTAGAAAACATAGTAATGCTCAAGAAAAAAATCTTATTGTAACATTAAAATCTATTCCGGTTTCGATATTATTTAATAAATTGGGTTTAAATTTTGGAAATAAAATTAGGACTATGCAAATTCATAAAGAAATTACCTCTTATCCAAAAGAATATATTGCAGCTTTTATAAGCGGCTTTCTTGATGGAGATGGATGTATTAGTTATAATAAAAATTGTAATGGGGCTTACTTTAGATTACATAGTTCCAGCAAAGATTTTATTGAACAAATGTACCATTGTTTTGTAGTTCTTGGAGTACACCCATCAATGCTATGTTCAAAAAGAGAAACTGGTCTATTATATTATTTAGAGGTAAATTCTTCTAAAGACCGAAAAAAATTATTTAACATTTTAAAATATTCTGGAAAATCAATTAAACTAAAAGAAAAATTATCAAATCAAGAAAGAACTTCTTTTTATCCTATAGGTGATTTACTTAATAATTATAAAAATAAATATAAATTAAGCTTTGATAAATTAAATAAATTATTAAAGGTTTATACTCCTGATATTATTTATAGAGGTTATTGCAGTGAACAGATTCTAAAGATTATTATTTTAAATTTAAAAAATTCCTCACCTTTAATTAATTTAAGACCCAAATTAGAAGTGATTTTGAATTCAGATATATCTTTTGAAAAAATTAATAGTATCAATCCGATTAAATGCTCTTGTAATTATGTCTATGATTTTAGTATAAAAGATAATCCCAATTTTATTGCTTCGAATATTCTGGTCCATAACACAGTTTCACCACTTGATGAAGTATCAAAGTTTTTAGTAGGCTCTATTAGAAAATGTAAGGTTATTGATGTTCAATTTCTAAAGCAATCAGATCTTCAAGTACTTTCTCCTGTTGATGATTTTGTTTCAAACTCTTATGAGAAGATTGATAAAGCAACTTATGAATTATTAGATAAACAAATCCAAGAACACAAAACAACTTTAATTTTTACAAACACTCGTGCTGGAACTGAAAGAGTAGTACACCATCTTAAAACAATTTTCCCAGAAAAATATTCAGTTATAGATGAAGATAGCAAGGAAGTTCGTTCATTAATTGGTGCTCATCATGGTTCTCTTTCAAAAGAAATGCGTTTACAAATGGAAAGAAATCTTCGTGATGGTAAAATGCGTTGCCTAGTTTGTTCAACTTCTTTAGAGTTAGGTATTGACATTGGTTCTATTGATTTAGTATTATGTTTAGGTTCTCCAAAGTCTGTTGCTAGAGCTCTACAAAGACAGGGAAGATCTGGCCATCATCTTCATGGAATTACAAAAGGAAGAATAATTGTTACAGACAGGGACGATTTAGTAGAATGTTCAGTATTATTAAAAAATGCAATAGAGAAAAATATGGATAGAATTCATATTCCAACAAATTGTTTAGATGTTTTAGCACAACAAATTTTTGGTATGGCATTAGAAGAAATTTGGAGTTATGATGATTTATTTGAAACTATAAAAAAATCTTATTGTTATTCTAAATTAACAAAAAAAGATTTTGATGAAGTATTAGATTACTTGGCTGGAAATTTTACTTCTTTGGAAGATCGTCACATTTATGCAAGAATCTGGTGGGACAAAGAAAAAAATCAAATTGGTAAAAGGGGTAAGATGTCCAGAATTATTTATATGACCAATCTTGGTACAATTCCTGATCAGCAAGGAATTATCGTCAAGGATAACAAAGGCAACAAAATTGGAATGATTGATGAAATGTTCTTAGAAAAATTAGACAAAGGCGATATTTTTGTTTTAGGTGGAAATACTTACCAATTTAGCTATGCTAGAGGAATGGTTGCTAGTGTAGTTCCAATGCCTAACAAAAAACCAACTGTCCCTTCTTGGTACTCTGATCGTCTTCCTTTATCTTATGATCTTGCTAAAAGTATTTGCAATTTTAGATTATTAATGGAAGAGAAATTCAAAAGAAAAGTTTCAAAAATTGAGATTATAAAATTCATTAATGAATATCTTTATGTCCATTCAGAAACTTCAGAAGCTATTTACAATTATTTCAAAGATCAGTATGATTATATAGGTTTACCCACTTCAAAAAAAATAATTATTGAATCCTATCGTGATGAACAAATGAAAAATTATGTTATTTTCCATACACTTTATGGTCGAAGAGTCAATGATGTTCTTTCTCGTGCAGTAGCATTTGCTATTTCTCGTTCACAGCATAAGGATGTAGAAATTGGAATAAGTGATAATGGTTTTTATGTTGTATTTGATAGAAATGTAAACGTTCAAAAAGCATTTTCATTATTAAAATCTTCAGAATTAAAAAAAGTTTTAGATTTAGCTATTGATAAATCAGAAATATTAAAGAGAAGATTTAGACATTGTGCTGGTCGTTCATTTATGATTTTAAGAACTTATGGTGGTGTTAGAAGACACACTGGGAGACAACAAGTTAGTTCAACTATTTTATTGAGTGCAGTTAAACGTATATCCGAAAACTTTTTTATTATTAAAGAAACTCGACGTGAAATTTTAGAAGATTTAATGGATTATGATTCTGCTTTAGAAGTTCTTAAAGAAATTGAAGACAAAAGAATAAAAATTGAAGAGATCCAAACCTTTATTCCTTCACCTTTCGCATTAAACTTAGTCATGCAAGGTTTTTCAGACATCTTAAAAATGGAAGATAAACAACAATTCTTACAAAGAATGCACCAAATGGTTAAGGCAAAAATAGCACTTAAAAATAGATAAAAACCTTTTTAAACTCAGCATAAAAAGCATTTAGTATGGATTTAGAACAAATCGCTAATCAGATTAATCTTCCTTATACAATGGAAAATGACTTAATGACATTTTCTTTTGATTATTCCTCTTTTCACTTTAATTCCTCAAATTTATTTTATCGAACTAAAGAACCGATATTATCAAAAGATAATTTCGAAAGATTAAAAAGACTATTTCCTCATAATCTTTTTATTCAAGTTATCTCTAGTGAAATTGATCCTTCTACAAAGAGTCAAATTCAAGTTTATGTAGACATTTCAGATTTAGATAAAAGAGAACTGGTTGAAATGGTCAATAACTATCAATCTAATCCCAGTTCATTGTGAGTTCCAATATCCCAGAAAATAATTTTTTTATCTTCAAATTTATAAACAATCCTATGATTATCAATAGGCCTTGGTATCCAAGCATGAAAATATCCCTTATATTTCCCCATAATAATATATTTAGCAAGATTATTTTTATATGGTCTTTCTGTAGTAGTCTGTAAATAATTTATTATTTTTGTTTCAATATTTTTAATTAATTTTAAATTATCTAAATAAGTTTTTTTCTTTAATTTATTTAAATAATTTTTAGTATATTCAATTTTGATATTACTTTTTTTTGTTGCTTTCAAAATAAAATATTCTATTTCGTTAAGTGCCAAAGATAATTTTGCTTTTAAATCAGGAATAACTATTTGAGCCAATTCTAAATCATTAATTTCATCAAGTTCTTGATGATAACTATACAAAAAAACATTTAATTTATTAAGAATAATATCTCTTTTTTCTTTTTGGATCTGCAACTGTAGTTCATTATTTTTTTGTTCTAAATAATAAATTTTAGTTTTTAAATATCTCAAATCTAAATTATCAAATATATTCAGAATCTCATTCATAAGTTCTCTTAATTCAGTCAATTTATCATTCATAATTTCTTTATTATATTAATTATATTTAAATATTACCTCTCTCCCAATTATATTATGAAAATACTCCCAAACATTGAAATAAGAGATTTAGGATTATACTTAGTTAAAGAAAAGACTCTTATCTTATCAGATTTGCATATTGGTTACGAAGATTCTCTAAATCGTAAAGGAATATTGATTCCAAAAGTCTTTTTCAAAGAATTCCTAGAACGTCTAAAATTAATGCTTAAAGATGTAGATACTGTCATTATTAATGGTGACTTCCATCATGAATTCAGTAAGTTTACTTATGCAGATAGAGAATCATCAGATAAATTTTTAAAAATTATTGGTGACAGAAAACTAATAGTTATTGAAGGTAATCATGATCCAATTATAAGATTTATTTTAAATTTAAACATACAAAAATTTTACAAAATTGGTGATGTTTTGGTTTGCCATGGTGACAAAATTATTAATGAAGAAAGTAAAATTATTATTATTGGACATGAGCATGCTTCTGTTGGTTTAAAAGAAAATGTTCGTATTGAAAGATACAAAGCATTCTTAGTTGGCAAGTTTGAAAAGAAAACTTTGATTGTGATGCCTTCTTGTAATCTTGCAACTGAAGGTGCTGATCTAGTTCGTGATAACAAACTATCTCCTTACCTACAAGGTTCTTTGGATAACTTTAAGGTCTATATAGTTTCAGATAAAATTTATGATTTTGGAAAATTAAAAGAATTAAAGTAAATATTTCTCAAAGTTTTTCTTAGCTTTTTCTTTTTTCTCTTGATGCTCTTTTAAAAAATTATTAATCTTATCAATCAGAATTTTCTTCAATTCTCCTGATAATAAATCCCCAGATTTATATGAATCCTGTATTCTCTTCAATTCATTATCATCTTCTTCAAAAAACATCTCTAAATATTTGTATGAAACATCAACAGAAGTATCTCCACCTTTCTTTCTATGCTCTTCAACCGTAGCTTGTCCACCAGAGAATGCATATTTATTAATTTTATTCTTAACTTCTTTTTCAGTATCAGACAAAAATATAACATTCTCCCCAGAAGAACTCATCTTTGCATCTCCTGTTAATGAAGGTACAAACTTTGCATGCACTGCACATGGTTTTTCAAAATTAAAATCTCTATGTACAGCTACGTCACGAGTCAAACGAATGAATGGGTCCTGATCAATTCCTATAGGAACTAAGGTCAAATGTTTTCCTTTTTGGAATTGTGGAAATAAAATATGCGCAGCTTGCATTGCTGGATAAAAACTCCATCCTATATTATTCTCTGGCTTCAAACCAAATGCTGCTTTCGCAGTTGAGTAAGTCATATGTTTAGCAATCCTAGCAGCATACTTGTAGATTTCAGTATAAACAAAATCTTCAAAAATAAAAGTCTTACCTGGTTTAAACCCCAAAGCAATTATATCTAAGATATTATCTTTAGAATATTCCAAAGCTTTTTCATAGGTCAATTCTTCTTTCACATAAAACTTCTCATCATCAGAAATAGGGATATAAACTTCACAATCATAAATCTCTTGTAATGATTTGGCAACCATGAATGGTACTAAATGTCCTATATGCATTTTTGCAGATGGTCCGCGCCCAGTTAAAATAGAAACTTTTTTTCCAGATTCTGCTGCAGTCAACCATTTGTCAAAATCTCTGTGTGAAAAATAAACTCCTCTCCTTAATAGTGGATGCGCCTTTGATAATTTTTTATATTATATATTGCAGAAGGAATCTCATTCGTCCCAAAATCTTTCATTAATTTATTATAATCAACTTTCCCTTCAACTTCCCATGGTGTGACTGTTGTCATAGATTCTTTAAATTTCCTTTTTCCTTAAATATCTATCCTTGCAATTCTAACTTGATCTCTTCCATTATTTTTAGCTGTATATAATAATTCATCTGCCTTTTTTATTATTCCTTGAAATATCTCATTAACCTGATTTCGAGATAATATTTCTGACCTCTCTGAGTGAATTCCTACTGCACCTATACTAATAGTTATTCTTCGTTCACCCATTCTTTTTAGTCTATCATTATTTGATTTAGCACTTTCAACAGAATTTGTAACTTTGTCTCTTAATCTATTTCCAATACTAAGTAACTTACTTTCATCAGCTCCGTTGGATAATAAAATTGCCATTTCTTCTCCTCCATACCTAAAGGCACTATCCTCTTCTCTTAAAATTTCTTTGATTACTTCTGAGACTATTTTAATTACATCATCTCCTGTTTGATGTCCCCATGTATCGTTAACACTTTTAAAAAAATCAATATCAATCATCATAAATCCTAGAACTCCCCCTTTTCTTGCTAAGATTTTAACCTTTTTTAATCCTTCTTCAGTCATTGTTCTTCGGTTATATAATCCTGTTAAAGAATCAATTGTTGCAAGTTCTTTAGCTTGTTTTAACCTTCCTGCACTTTCAATATTTTTTTCAGTTTCAAATTTAGCTCGTCTTTTTGTAAATATTCTCTGAAATAATCCTAAAAATCTCTGAGCAACTTTTATTTTTTCAAATTTATTCCCACTAACAATATAATGAAGATGAATTTCTTGTAATAACTTTAAATATTCTTCAACTTGTAAAGGGCTTAAATCCCGAATATCATTCTTAATCCTTTTAAAGTATGCTTCTTCAGTTTGGTTTAATCCTTTTTTTAAATCTTCAATCTTTTTTTGAACTTCTTTTTTCTGATCAGTTAAAGCAGTCATTGGTTTAATTACATTATCCTGTTCTCTTTGTAAATTTAATTCTAAATATTCTATGGCTCCAATTAATTCTTCAACTTCAGAGTTTACTTCTTGTTTTTCTTTATTCTCAATCACAATTAATAAATTAAATTCAGTTTCTAATGCTTCTCTTTCTTTCTCTATAATCTCTCCTAATCCCTTTAATATTTTTTCAGTAACTGAATTAATTTTCTCTAATTTTTTTATAGGCGTATTAATTTCTTCTATTTCTGGAATAATCAATAGTAATTCATCTCTAACATCTCCTATAGGCAACTCCGAAATTTGTTTTCTTAATCTTAATGTATCACTTTCAACAATTCCTAATATTCTTTCTTCTTCTTCTATAGCCTCATTAATATCTTTCATTCCTTCAGATTCTGGATGCATATCTAAATATCTCTTAAAATCTAGAACTTCTTTTTTAAGCTCTTCAATTGTTTCTCTATTAACTGTTTTTCTTAAGGAAATTGCTTTAGTTTTATGTGCTTTTAATTTTAATTCTCTTAATCGATGATCTCTTACAACTTTCAATTGAAAATCTGTAAATCTAACTATTGCAGAATCTAATCCTTCAAATATTGTCATATCTTATCAAATGGTTAAATCCTTTTAATATCTTTCCCATCAAAAAGCATTTAAATAGTATAAAAGTTTAATTTTATATATTATGGCTGAAAATTATAACTTTAAGGAATCTGAATTAAAATGGAGAAGATTTTGGGAATCAGAAGGTATTTTCAAATTTTCTAAAAAGAATAAAGGAAATATTTATTCTATTGATACTCCTCCACCAACAGTTTCTGGAAAGATGCATATAGGTCACGCTTTTTCATATTCACAACAAGATTTCATAGCTCGTTACAAAAGAATGGCTGGCTATAATGTATTTTACCCTTTCGGTACTGATAACAATGGTTTACCTACTGAAAAATTAGTTGAAAAATTAAAAAATGTTAAATCCACAAAAATGCCTCGTAATGAATTTGTTGAACTCTGTGATAATACTGTAAAAGAAATACTTCCAGAATTTATTGAAGATTGGAAAATTATTGGAATGAGTTGCGATTTTTCAAATTCATATTCAACAATTGACAAACATTGTATTAAAACTTCGCAAATGTCTTTCTTAGATTTATACAAGAAAAATTTAATATATCAACAAACAGCTCCAACAATGTGGTGTGTTCATTGTCAAACTGCAATTGCCCAAGCAGAATTAGAGGATAAAGAATTAGATTCAACTTTCAACGATGTTAATTTTTCATTAGAAAATGGAAAGAAGATTACAATCGCAACTACGAGACCAGAACTTATTGGTGCTTGTGTCTGTGTTTATGTCCATCCTTCTGATAAGAGATATACAAATCTTATTGGTAAAAATATTCTTGTACCATTATTTAATTATAAAGTTCCAATCTTCGCAGATGAATCTGCAGATCCAGAAAAAGGTTCTGGTGCAATGATGGTTTGTTCTTGGGGTGATAAATATGATGCAGAGGCTATTGCAAAAAGAAAATTAACTCCAAGAATAATAATTACTTCTGATGGAAAAATAAATTCTTTGGCAAAACAATATGAAGGCTTAACAATAAAAGAAGCAAGAAAACAAATACTTGCTGACTTAGATAAACAAGGATTATTAATTTCAAAAAAACCTATTAAACATATTGTTAATGTCCACGAACGTTGTGGTACTGAAATTGAATTCTTGTCTACAAAACAATGGTTCATAAAAATTTTAGATAACAAACAAAAATTCATTGATGTCGGTAAAAACATTAAGTGGTATCCAGAATATATGTTCACACGTTACAAACATTGGATTGAAGGTTTAAATTGGGATTGGTGCATTTCTCGTCAGAGACACTTTGGAATTCCATTTCCATTGTGGATTTGTAAAAAATGCAATGAAATTATAGTTGCTAATGAATCTGAACTACCTATTGATCCAATTGCAAAAAAACCTTCTAAGAAATGCAAATGTGGTTCTTCAGAATTTACTGCTGAAAATGATGTTATGGATACATGGGCTACATCTAGTGTTAGTCCACAAATTATTTTGAACTGGGCAAAAGATAAAAACTTTGATGCAAGTATGGAAATGTATCCTTGTAGTCTTCGTCCACAGGCGCATGACATTATTCGTACTTGGGCTTTCTATACAATTGTTAAAGGAATTTACCATGAGAATAAAGTTCCTTGGAAAGAAATAACCATTTCAGGCCATGTTTTAGATCCAAAAGGTGAAGCTATGCATAAGTCTAAAGGCAATGCTGTAGAACCGGCTATAGTCTTAGAGAAATATTCTGCTGATGCGCTAAGATTTTGGGCTGCTGGTTCAAAACTTGGTGATGATATGAGATATTTAGAAAAAGATTTAATGACTGGACAAAAAACAGTTACAAAATTATGGAATTCTTCTAAATTTACTCTTCCCCAACTTCAAGATTTAAAATCAAAGCCAAAGCAACTACAATCATTTGATATTTGGATTTTAACAAAATTAAATAAATTAATTTCAAATTCAACAAAGAATTTTGATAATTATGATTATTACAAAGTTAAAGCTGATGTAGAATTATTTTTTTGGAAAGATTTTTGTGATAATTATTTAGAAATCTCAAAAGATAGATTATATAATCCTGATACACGTGGGATACAAGAAAGATCTTCAGCACAATATACCCTATACAATTTATTATTATCTATAATCAAATTATTTGCACCATTCATTCCTTATATTACTGAAGAAATTTACCATATGTATTTCTCAGAAAAAGAGAAAATAAAATCTATTCATTTATGTTCATGGCCAATTTCAGAAGCTTCTTTAATCGATGAAAAAAACGAAAAAATTGGCAATCAATTAATTGAAATTATTTCTGAAGTTAGAAAAGAGAAATCTCAAAAAAGTTTATCCTTAAAAGCACCTGTAAAAGAAATTGTCTTACCTTTCAAGGAATCTGAGGTTAAAGGTTTCATAGAAGATTTGAAGTCTGTTACTAAAGCTGAAAAGATATCTTTCGGTAAAGAACTACAAATAATACTTTGACAATAGCTTTAAATAGAAAATACAAATACTTTATTTACAATGGGAATTAATACAAAAGAAAAACAGAAACTTAAACGTTTTATACGTAGTTTGGAGAAGATTCGTGGTCGTCATACTGAATTAGTTTCTGTCTATGTCCCTGCAGGTTATGATATTATAAAAATTATCCAACATTTAATGCAAGAGCAAGGCACTGCTTCTAATATCAAGGATAAAACTACTCAACAACATGTCATTGATTCTCTAGAAAGAATGATTCGCCACTTACGATTATACAAAAAAACTCCTGATAATGGATTAGCAGTTTTCTCTGGTGATATTTCTGATAAAGATGGAAAACCTGATATTCAAGTATTTGCTATTGAACCCCCACAGGCATTAAAAATTCGTCTTTACAGATGTGACCAAACTTTTATTCTTGATGCATTAAAAGAAATGTCTGAAGTAAAAGATATGTATGGTCTTATTGTTTTAGATAAAAGAGAAGCAAATATTGGTTTTTTGAAGGGTACTCAAATTCAAGAAATTACTGAATTGACTTCAGCAGTACCTGGCAAGACTAGAGCTGGTGGCCAATGTTTATATCCAGAGACGGCAGTTGAATTAGCTGATGGTCAATGGGTTCATTTAGATGAGGTTGCTGTTGGTGACGAATTAATGAGTTTTGATTTTAAAAAAAGAGAATTAATTCCAACAAAAGTTTTAGAAAAATGGGATGTTAATAAAAATAAAATTTATAAGATTACAACTGAAGAAGAAATTTCTGCTTCCGGTGACCATTTATTTTTTTTAGAGGATGGTTCCCAAAAACCTGCTGAAGAATTAGAACCAGGAATGCTTTTACTTAATGAGAATGGAAAGGGTGAAATAATCAAAACAATTATTATTGAAGAAAAAGAAGTAAGATTAATTGATATTAAAGTTGAAAATGAAAACTTTATTGCAGAGAGTTTAGTAGTTCATAATTCTGCTCAAAGATTTGCAAGAATAAGAGAAGAAGCAACTAAAGAATTTTTCAATCGTATTAGCGAAGCTGCAAACAATGCATTTTTAGAAGTCAAAGATATGAAAGGGATTTTAGTTGGTGGTCCAGGAATGACAAAGAATCATTTCTTAGATGAAGGTTTCCTTAACGAACAGCTTCGGAGAAAAGTTGTTGGTGTTCAAGATTTAGCTTATACAGGTTCCTTTGGTTTGCGAGAATTAGTAGAAAAGAGTAGTGATATTTTAATCAAAGAAGCGATTACTGAAGAAAAAGATATTATGAATAAATTTTTCAAATTATTAGCAACAGAACCCAATAAAGTTGCTTATGGTTTAACAGAAGTTGAAAGGGCTTTAGAATTGGGAGCAGTTGAGAAACTTTTAGTATCAGAAGCATTAGATGATAGTATTGTTGAGAAATTTGAAGATAAATGCGAAGAATCTGGTGCCGAGTTTATCATTATTAGTATTGATACTCCAGAGGGTGAGCAATTAAAACAGCTTGGTAAGATTGCAGCTATTTTAAGATATTCTTTAAATTAATCCTTTATAAATAAACCATCATCAGAAACTTTTTAAACCTCTTTCTCTTATTCCCGACTATGCAAGATTTAAAAAATAAGATTGAAGCAGTACTTTTCATGACTGGCCGTGCTATGACTACAGAAGAAATCGCAAATTTTTGTAATATAGGGAGCATTGGTGCAATTCAAGAGGCTTTAAATGGATTAATTAATGATTATATCCAAAGACCTTCAGGTCTAGAAATATTTTTTGATGAAGGCAAGTATAGATTAAACATAAAACGTGAATATAATTCTTTGTCAACAAGATTAGTTTCAAATTGTGAATTAGATACTCCGACTCAAGCAACTTTAGCATTAATTGCTTACAAACAACCTGCATTGCAGTCTGATATTATCAAAATGCGAGGTAATACTGCTTATGATCATATCCATGCTTTGAAGGAGATGGAATTTATTACAACTGAAAAATCTGGTAGGACTAGAAGACTTAAATTAGCTTCAAAATTTTTTGATTATTTTGATGTTGTTGAGGAAACTTTAAAACAAAAAATGACTGAAGTTGCTGAACGTCAATCTAAATTAAATGAAGATTCAAAAAAGATTGAAGAATCTCCTGCTGTCTTAGAAATAACTCCTGAAACTGAAAAGGCAATAGAAGAAGTTAAAATAAAGATTGCTCCTAAAAAACGCATCAAGCTATTACCCGAACAGGTTGTTTTAGAAATCCAAAAAACTTCTCCAGAAGTCTTAGAGAAATTAAACCCTGATGACTTCGGGACTAAATCATGAAGCTAAATAGAGTTCACATAATTTTGCTATTGATTTTTCTATCCTCATTTATTTTTCAATTATTTTTTGCTTTGCAAGTCCCTTTTTATAGCAGTGATAATGCTTATTTCAATTTAAGACACTCTAAATATATTTCTGAAAATTTTGTTCCTCTTATTTTTGACCCTTTAAGTTATGGTGGAAATTACATCCTTGATACTCACATTTATCATTATTTCCTAGGAATTTTTGATATAATTTTTCCAGAAGTTATTTACAAGATTTTGCCTTGTTTGTTAAGCAGCTTAATTGTCTTTATAGTTTTCTTACTTTCTAAGGAAATTACTCCTGATGATAATTCTTCTTTATTTGCAGCGTCTTTGAGTGCATTTATTCCTACTTTCTTAACTTTAACATTAAATCAAATCTCTGTAGTCAGTGCATATATCCCTTTATTCTTTTTAGCAATTTATTTATTTTTAAAAATTCGTAGTAGGCAATCTATTTTTTTATATATCTCTATATTTTTAATTCTTTTAGATCCATTGAACTTACTTTTATTATTTACTTTTATTATTTTTGGCCTTTTAATGCTCTCACAATCTTTAGAAATTAAATCTCAAGAGTATGAAGCTTTAGGTTTGGTTATTTCTTTTCTTTTACTAGTCAATTTGATTTTATATAAATCAGTTTATTTAACTGAAGGCCTTTCTGCAATTTGGGAGGACGTCCCATTAGAAATTTATGGTAATATTTTCCAAAATTTTAATTTGCTTGAAACAATTACTTTAATTGGTATTATTCCCTTGATTTTAGGTATTATTGGTATAATCCTTTACAAAAAAAAGAATACGATTATTACTCTTTTAAGTTCAATTATTCTTGCTGATTTCACACTTTTGTTATTACGTTTAATTCCTTTTAAAGAAGGTTTAATTTTTCTCTCAGTAGTATTATGTATTTTATCTGGAATAACTTTTTTCAATTTCAGAAAATATATTTTTATTACAAAATTATTCTCTTATGAGAAATTTTTTATTATCCTTTTAGTATTAATCTCTATTGCCAGTTTAATAATTCCTTCAATTTATGCATCATCATCAGTAATTAATGAGAATATCCAACAATCTGAGATTGATGCTTTACAATGGTTTAAGTTTAATACTCCTCGAGATAGCGTGGTTGCTGCAAATGTTTATGAAGGTAATTTAATTATTTCTATTTCAGATAGAACTAACATTATCGATAACCAATTTATTAATGCTGAAGATAGAATATCTGATGTTAATCTTTTGTTTAAAACCGAATCTTTAATTAAAGCTAAAAAAGTATTAGACAAGTATAATGTAGATTATATTTACTTTTCCCAAAAATCAAAAGAACTTTATAATATCGAAACATTAACTTATACAATTGATGAAACCTGTTTCAAGGAAGTTTATAAAAATGAATTTGCAACTATTTACAAAGTGGTATGCTAAATACCTTATATTTGGAATTATGTTATTATTCTTATTAATCGTCCCTATATTAAAAGGTCCTTGGGTTGGTACTGATCCTTTTCTATATCACCGTTTAGCTTCAGATTTCTCTTTTTATGACTCCTTAAGTTATGGTGGTAGGATTGCAGCATATTCTTTTGTAAATGCATTATTCTTAATTCCAGCTCCAACATTTTTAATAACAGTCCTTCCTTACATATTAGGAATTATTTCTTTTTTTCTTCTAAGTAAAATCTTATCCATTTTTATTGAAGATTTGCGCTGGCGCAATTTATCTCTATTAATAATTTCATTATCTCCTGCTTTTATTTATGTTTTCAGTTTTTATAATTCACTAACTTTAGCAATATTTTTTTCAATTTTAGGTTTCTATTTATATCTCAATAAAAAATTCAAATATTATCTTCTTCCTATTGCATTATTACTCCCTTTTTGTAATCCTAAAATTGCTTTGTGTTTCTATATATTTTTATTCTTATATACCTTTTTTATAAAGAAAGACAGAAAATCTCTTTTTATTTATTCTCTTCTAATCTCTTCAATATCCTTATTAATATATTACTCTCTCATTTTCTTTCTAACAGGTTCATTCACGAATTTCTCTCCACCTCTTGAAGGACAATTCTTATTCTTTAGTAAAGTATTATTTGACTTAGGAAGTGCTTATGGTTTAGGGTTATTTGTAGTTATTTTATCCCTATTTGGTGCAATTAATTCCTGGTCAAAAAAATATTCCTCTCCATTCTATTTTTTATCAATAGGAATATTTTTACTTATGTCTTTTTTTATAACTGAAGCATTAGTTTTTTTGAGTATATTATTAGCAATTCTTGCAGCTTTAGGTTTGATTAAATTATTTGATATCCATTGGTCAAGTTACCAATACAAATCTTTTATTACTCTTATTTTATTACTAGGCTTGATATTTTCTTCAATTTCACAAGTAAATCATCTTATTGATTCAATGCCTGATAAAGAAACTTTAGAAGCAATTGAATACCTTTCAACATTAGAATCAAGTGTTGTTATTTCTAGTCCTACTAATGGTGTTTGGATAAATTTTGCAGGTCATAAAAGTGTAATTGACGATAATTATTTATTTGCTCTAAACCCAGAAGAAAGATATAATGATCTAAACAATCTTTACTATTACAGAGATTTAACTAACTCTACTAATATTTTAACTAAATATAACATTAAATATATTTGGATTGATCAAGAAATGCGCGAAAATTTATGGGAATCTGATACAGAAGGTTTATTATTTATTCTTCAGTATACAAAAAATTATTATACTATGTACAATAGAAATGGTATACAGATTTGGAGAGTAAACAGAGATGATTGAAGTATTGATTTGGTTTGTAACATTTTTTAGTTTATTTATAGGTATATTTTGGCTCCAAGTTACTTTTTTAAAAGAACCTGAAAGAAAAAATTATATTTATCCTTCAATAAGTTTAATTGTTCCCTGCTGGAATGTTGGCTGTGGTGTTTGGAAAACTCTTCACTCGATTGCAAATTTAGATTATCCTAAAGATAAGCTTCAAATTATTGCAGTAAATCATGGTTCAACTGATAACACTGAATCTTTAATCCAAAAATTTATTTCTTCTTATCCTTCTTTAAATATAACATTAGTCCAAAAAGCTAGAGCTCCAAATCATATGAAAGCTCACGCATTTAATGAAGGTTTAAAATATGTTACTTCTGAATATGTTGGTTGTGTAGATGCTGATACTATTGTTATGAAAGATTCTCTTAAGGAAATGATGTATTTATTTGAACCAAATATTGGTGCAGTTATTAGTATAATCAAAGTCAATCAACCAAGAACTTTTTATGAGAAACTTCAGCAAATTGAATATGTATTCTCTTCTTATATTAGATTATTAATGTCAAAAATTAATACTCTTCAAACTACCCATGGTGCATTAAGCGTCTATAGAAAATCATTTTTTGATAAGTATGGTGGTTTTGATGAAAATAATTTAACTGAGGATTTCGAAGTTGGAATGCGAATGCGCTATCATGGTTATAAAGTTATATTAGCATCAAACAGTTTTACTTATACATTTGTCCCAAATTCATTCAAATGGTTTTGGAAACAACGTGTTAGATGGTACAGAGGTTTTATTCATAATACTATCAAATACAAAAGTATGGCTTTTAACAAGAATTATGGAACTCTAGGCTGGTTTCAATTACCATTAAATATTTTTTCATTAATAATCGTATTAATGATGTTTTCTTTGATGGTCTATAACCTCTCAGATAAAGTTTTTATTTGGGTCTCAAAAATATTTTCTTTGGGTTTAGAATATTTTAACGGCTGGCAAATACCAAATATTTATCATTCATTACTTAATGTTAATTTAATACTTTATTTCCCTATTGTTGTTTCTCTTTTAGCTTGTTTATTAATCTATATTTTTGCTTATAAAAGAATTAATGAACCTTGGAAGTTTCCATTAGTAATATTAATATACTTTACAATTTATCCAGTTTTCAGGTCTGCTCAATGGGTACATTCAATCTATGAAGAGCTATCTAAAACAAAGAAAAAATGGTAAGTACAACAAAAATATTCTGGAGAAGTTTAATGATTACACTAGTTATATTTAGTGCGGGTTTATTACTAGGTTTATATCTGGATAATATTCGCTCTAATGAAGTTTATGATGAACTTAGAAACTATGAACTGAATACAGAAAGTTACTTAGTCGAACAAGCTTTTTGGGATGCTTTTGATATTAATGATTGTTCTATGGCTGAAAAAAGACTTAATTCTATTTCTACAGAAATGGTTGAATTAGGTTATTATTTAAATTCTTATGAAACAAAAAGTATTTTCAAGGATAAAGAATTTGAATATTTAGCACAGCGTTATTTTTTATTAGAAATCAAAGGTTATATTCTAATTACTGAATTAAAAGAAGAATGTAATTTACAAAATGATGTTATATTATATTTTTACAATCCTGATGATTCTTCTTCTGAACTTCAAGGTTATGTTTTGGATAATTTAGTTAAGCAAAGTAATGGAACTTTAGATGTATTTTCAATTAACAAAGACTTCGATGATCCTGCAATTAAGTCATTAGTAATTTATTATAATGTTACAACTTCTCCTACACTAATAATTAATGGTAAAATAAAAGAAGGTTATACTAATTATCCCGGCATCCAGGAAATTTTAGATGAAAATTCTTCATAAGATTATAATTAATAAATCTCATAAATAACATATTCGCATTTCCCTGATTGTTTGTTAAATACTTGTATAAAATTCTCTTTTAGATAAGAATAAATTTCTTCCTTCTTTTTTTCACAATCCAAATCTGATGGATTACACAAGAATCCTCCTTCACAATTATCTAATGCAACATATTCAACATTTTTTGTTTCTAAATATTCTAACCAATAATCAGCCATTGTAGAATTAAACCAAGGATAATACATCAATGTAGCTTTTTCTGCATTATACCCTACTAATGGATGCACGATTAATAATTCCCCATTTAATTCTTTGTTCTCAAAATAATCAAAATATTCATTTTCAACTTGTAAAGGCACATTAAAACTAATTATAAAAATTAACAATGTAATAATAATTAACGATTCTTTGTTTCTTAGAATTTTCATAAATCCTACTGCCGCGATTATTGCTATAAAAGGCAGAAACATGATTGCAAACCTAATCTCTTTATGTGCCATGATTGAAAAATAAATCAGGAATGCAACAAAAATTGTCGTCAGTAAATATTCTTTTTTCTTTATTGCAAAATAAACTCCAAATACTGCAAATACATACAACACATTTTGTTTCAATATCTCCCAAAGATAATACCACCAAGGTTGACTAAATATCCAAATCCCAGCATATTTCAAAAATTCCTGTGCAAATAATATTATTGAAAAAGGCTCCCCATAATAAAAATAATTAAATGCTAAGTATGGCCCTATAATTACTAATGATCCAATAATCAACTCTAATATATTTTTGATTTTCTTCCAAGAAAATATTAAGAGAATGATTAATAATAATCCTGCAGGAAACTTACTCATCACGGCCAATCCTAAGAAAAATCCTGATAGCAAATTCTTTTCTTCTAAAAAACAATATACAGCTAATAGCATAAAAAATACTGCCGGTATTTCAGTATACAATCTTGCATTAAAAAAGAAAAATATCCAAGTAAAACTTATTAATACTGAGCTTAGTATTCCAATCTCCTCATTATACAACTTCTTTCCAATTAAATAAACTAAATATATTATTCCAAGAGAGAATAATGTACTAAATATGTGCCCCCATATTATTGGATTAATCCCTATCCACCAACCATAACCTAGGATAAATGGCCAAAGTAATGGCCGTATCGGTTCCCAGAATCCTAATGCCCCAGAACTGAATATAAATTTCCCCATCGACAAATATACTGCTGCATCCCACCAAATTGTTTGATCATAAACAAAATAAATGATTCTCGCGATTAAAGAAAATATTAAAACTAAAAATATTTTTTTATTCATACTATTTTTTTAAACTTCAAATATATAAATAGAATTTGATTATATAATATATATTAAAAACTAATGTCTATAACGAGAAGTTCCTTTGGATAAATCTTCTTTTATTTTAGAAACTACTAATTTATCAAATTCATCTGATGGTTCCCATCTATCAATACCTCTGTAGGGTAATTCATCACTATCTTTTCTATATTCAAATATAACTGTAACTGGTTCTAAATTTACATAACTGAAAGTATAACCCTTTTGGTCTAATATTGCTGATTCCAAAACACCTTTTATACTTTTTCCATTAGTAATTAGTTCAATAGAATCCCCTGTTTCTAGTTCTAATTCTAAACATTTATCATAAATATCTTTGATTCTCATTTATTAATTTTTTAATTAATCCTTTATAAACCATAGGTTGAAAAATTTATCATCATATCGTTGAATGTTACTTGTTCAGAAAATTCTCTATATAATTTGTATCCATAGGGATAAGGTTCTGAATGAAATAGGACTAACCTATTATTCTCGTTATTTTCTAACCATTCTTTCAAAGGTTCATAATCTTCTTCATTGTAAACTCTTGCTGCAATCACAGAAGCATTGAGTTCTTCAGCTTTCTCGACTAATTTATATGTTTCACTTTCCCCATTTACATTTACAATCTCTAAATCTAATGGCAATGTAGTGATTTTCTTAAGTTTCATAAAATACAAAGTGGGTGTTTGATAATAACTCGTTCCATAATCCTCGGTTGTATTCATAACGATAATTGTTTCATCAACTTTAATTTCAATTTCTTGTCTTCCAAAAATAATTTTTGAGTTCTCAATTTTAAAAGGCACAGAACCATAACTTAATTTTGCTTGTCCTAAACCCAAATATAAATATTTATCCGTATTACAAATAACCTTTATTCCCTTTTCATTCAAATATAATGCTGCTTCAACTTTTCCGACGCTGTCACAGCATCCCATAACTACTGTTGCATTTTCTTTTAATGCATCATAGACTAACATATTAACTCCATGTGTATCCATAATTAAAACCAAATCTTCTGCTAAAAATCTATTTGTTGGATAAATGATTTTATCTTCTGGCACTTCAAACATAAATATTCCCTCTTCGTTTGGCGCATACCATTTCCCATCTATTTTTTTTGCTAAAATTCCATAACTTAATTTATGTGTAAAGTTTACTTCTTTGTATTGTTTTATTCTTCCCCCTTCATGCCATCCAATATTTTCCACATCATATCCTTCACTAAAAACAGTTAATATATTCTCAGAATCATAATCTTGTAACTGTGATGATAACCAATCTCTAGTAACCCTATCAACTTGCGAAACCAGAATATCCTCTTCATCCATCTCAAATCCACTTTCTCCTATAATAATTTTAGAAGTTTCTTTGCTCAGTGCAAAATATGTCTCTTGAATCTCATAATCTCTCCATTGATAAGAAAAAGTATTCCATCTGAATAAGCTATAATCAATTTCAGCTCTCCAAGGATCAATATTTTTCCAAATTTCATATGCTTTGTAATAATATAATCTATCCCCAGTAATTGAACCTAAAGTTTCATACAATAAAGCCTTATCTTTACCTTCACTTTCTTCTAAGGCTTTTTTATAATACTTAATCGCCTCTTGATAATCTCCATCATTTATTCTTGCATTGATTAAAGCAGCATCGGCTTTTGCAATATTCCCAGAAACATTAGAATAATCTAATTCAACATCATAAATCGATATAGCATAACTAAAATTATGTTCTTTTCCAAACTCATCAAACTCATTTGAACATCCAGCTAATAACAAAAACATTATCAACAATAAATATTTCATAAATATAATATAATTTTAAGGTTTAAATAAATTTATAGAAACCAAGTTGTCATTTGTTCAATTATTTCACAGAACCCCTGTCCAGACCATAAAGTTGCAATCCAAGTCCCGAATATCAATCCCATGAACATTAATATTAATAGTATTGGAAAAAATAATAGATATTCAATTGGCCCTAATTCAACAAGATTCCCTAGTATTTTTTTGAATCCAATTACCTTTGCAAGTTTGAATAATAAGAATCCTCCAACCAAAATAGTAATTATCCAACCCCAATGATTAAAACCAAATTTAATTAATATAAAAAATAATCTAATTATCCCATTTACACATAAATCAATCATGTTCTTCTAAAAAGATTTAAATATTAATAAGCTTATTTATTGTTTGATGGGTTTGCTTAGAGCTTCAAAGAGGGAATCATTAATGTATAATATCTTGAATAAAAGGGGCGAATCTTTATCTGGTGATACTTCTTCAAAAGGGGCCGATACAAAAAAAATTTTATCCATTACAGCTTTAATTATTGGATTTTTAGTTTTGATTGCATTCGGTGCTGGTTTTTTGTTCTCTGAATCTGGCCAAAGGTCTACTGCTGAAGCATCTGAATTATTTAAAGAAGTAACCATCGATCCTATTTCAGATTTTTTTTCCGGAATATTTTCTGCCGGTGCTGGCGATTACTTTGATTATTCCACAAACTCTTCAAGTAAGAAAATGGGCATTGACTTATCAGACTTCAGAGTTCTTTCAAGCCAAACTCTTCCTGCGGGTTATGCAATGGATTTCATTTATGATATTGAATACTTTAATGTTCCAAGGGACTCAACTTATGATGCTGAATTTGATTGTTACTTTAATATTACTCAAAAAGATGACCATGTTTTAGAAATACCTGAAAAAATTGATGGTGAAATTATTCCTTCTTCATTATTAACGATTAGAAGAGATTCTCAACCAGTTTGTCGTTTCTCTAGTGAACAAACTACTGATTTGAATGGTGCTTATGTTGTCTATGGTTCATTTGCTTTCGATTATTCAACTGAGGATGTTACAATTCCAGTATATTTTATCTCTGGTGAACTTTCTGATTCATTAGGTGACCAAGATTTCTTTGATGATTACGGATTAGACGTTTCTGCAAGTGACCTAAGAACAACTTATAATGGTGAACCTATGAGCATTGGTATTGGTGTTGGTGGTGAAGGCAAAGAAGAACAACCTGTTGTAATCCGTTCAGGTGATGTGATTTCATATAATACTATTGGTATAACCTTAAGGAATGAATGGAATGGTGACTTACAAGAATTTTATGATTTCACATTAAGTCTTCCTGATGGTATTGAACTTGATGATCAATTGAATGGTGCTCCAAGCCCAAGTTGCCCATTCATATTTACTGGTGTAGAGAATCGTTACAATACTTACAAATTAGATGATTCTATGGTTGACTTATTTGATTATTATTTAAATTCAGGAGAATTCTTTGGTAAGTCTGATTATCATAGTTTCCAATGCTGGTTATATATTGATCCAGAAATATTAAGTGACAAGCCTTATGTAGTAAAAGAATACAAAGCAGAAGCTAGTTACAAATACAAAGTCGACGAGAAATATACTTCTATTAGTTTAGTCGGCACTGATGATTCATTAATTGTCGAGGGCATATGAAAAAATATATTCTACTCATTTTATTTTTATTTTTAGCATCTTGTGCTACTGAGACTTCAGAAGAATTACCTACTGATTGTCCACCTGATTGTTCTGGTGGTTCTAGTTCTGTTGAAATGAAAGTTAATTCTCCTCAGGACATTGTTTTTGCTAACGATAGAATGCCAGTTTCAATTACAGTTTATGATTATGGTGAATCAAGTGTTGAGTATGGTGAAGTTTGTGTTACAGGTTTGGACGAAGAATTTTTTTCTGGTTTTGGTGGTTGCAATTGTCAATCTTATTATATTACATTGGATGATAATGATGATGAAAACTTTGAAGAATCATTAATTAATTTTGATACTACTTATGTCTCTGATAAAGCCTCAGGAAATCATTTTATGACTTTTATTAATCGTTATACTTACACAACTTATGCACCTTTTGAAATTTGTTTTACAAATGATTTATCTGATTCTAGTTGTATTTCTGGGAACAAATTAGAATCTTCTTCTTCAGGCCCATTAAAGGTTACTTCAATACAAGAACGTTTAGTACCTAATGGCAATGCTGTGGATTTGCGTTTAACTATTGATGCAGAGTTTGCAGGTGATGACACTTTAATTTCAACTACTGATGTTGCATCTGATTCTTGTTTAACAATTCCAGAAGAACCAATCCAAGCAGATGTTTCAATAATCATGTTTGGAGTAGAACATGTTTGTGATGTTGATTGTCAGGGTAATGATTGTGGCACTTTAAACTTTTATGAAGATCAAGATTATGAAGCTTCAATAACTTGTAAGTTGGATAATTTTTTACTTGGCCAATTTGTTGGTGGTCAAGATACATATGATGGTTGGGTTAGAATAGATTATGCTGTTGAACAAAAAGATTCGATTGAATTCAAAGTAGAAGAATGATATTTTTAAGAGAAAAGAATATAAATCTCTATTCTATTAAATTATCTATGGTAATCAAAAAGATAAATTATCTATGGTAATCAAAAAGAGTGTGTTAATACTACTAGTCTTAAGTCTTTTCGTTTTATCTTCTTGTACTGAAACGACTACTAAATCCGGCCCTGTTGGTGAATATGCAAATTGTAATGGTGATGATCTTCAAATGATTACAGCTTCGTTTGCAGATTTTGCTCCGGTTAGTTCTGAAACAAATTCTTATCAACCTGGTGAAGAGATTGATATAGAAATAATTTTAATAAACCAATATACTCGTGACATTGCAGAGGGCAACGCAAAAGTTCGTTTGACTGGCGATGCAGCGATAAGTTCAATCTTTTCTGGTGCACAAGAAGTTATTGCAGATACATTATATTCCATTGATCCAGAAACTTGTTTAGAAGAAACTACCGAAGTTAGTATAGGCCCAATTGTTTATAATGGTGAAATATCCAGTAAGATTTCAAAAGAAATTACTGGTTTGTATTGTTATCAAGAGCCTGTTGTTGTAAAAGCATTCTTATACTATACTGCAACTGAAGAAGAGATTGGTAATAACTTACCTACTGGTGCAAATCCTCCTTCAAGTGTCCAAGTTACTCAAATTGACCAAAATCCTGTTGATGTTGACCCTGGTGAACCAACTGGTGAAATGCGATTCAAAATATAC
>JAGWAA010000061.1 GCA_018302165.1 Candidatus Woesearchaeota archaeon | reverse complement strand
TTATGGGTTGAAAAAATGGAAGAATTAGGTTATGATTATACTGAAGAAAATGATGGGACTATTGTTGTGGATGCTCCAATTGGAAGAAATTTTTTCCCTATTTTGACTGATGATTTTTCAAAGTGTAAAATTAGTGATGATCCTAACATAGGATTAGATCCTAGAGAAGATGGATTCTATGATAGTTTAAATTATCTTTATGAAGATCCACTGATGGGTTTTGGTCAAGAGCATAATTTTACTGATGTTAATTTAGATGGTTCTAAAGAATATAATTATTATATCTGGTGTCAAAATTTTGGAGGATTAACAACTCCTGTATTTTATCAATTTAAATTGACGACTACTAGTGCTCCTGATACAGATGCTCCAGAGATTGAAGGTATTTATCCTAATAGTGGTGAATATGTTAAGGCTGATTCTGAGAGTATTATTTTAGAAGTTTATTTGAATGAAAATGCTTATTGTAAATATTCTAGTCAAGATTTACCTTATGAACAAATGACGAGTGAGTTTGCATCATGTGCTGAATCTGATGGATTCTTTAATTATGTTTGTAGTGATACTATTGCTTTGAATGTTGGAACTACTAATTTGTATATTTTATGTTCGGATATCTCTGGGAATATTATGCCTTCGTCTGAATATTGGACTGTTGCACAATCATCACCTTTAGAAATTACTCAAACTTCTCCAAGTGAAACTTTGTATACAAATGAAATTGTATTGCAAGTGAATACTAAATATGGTGCTGATAATGGGAATGCAATTTGTTATGCTGAAGGGTCTGGTTTTCCTTATCAGAAATTGTTTTTTTCTGGAGGAACTTATCATGAGCAGTCTTTGAGTTTAGAAAAAGGAAGTTATTCATATGCTATTACTTGTGAAGATGAATTAGAAAATACTGCTACTGGTTCAATTGATTTTATTGTAGATAAAGATGTGAGTGCTGCTGAGATTACTGGAGTATATTATTTGGGGACAAATATTTATGTGTTAACTAATGAAGCAACAACTTGTCAATATAAAACTGAAAGTTTTAGTTATGGAAATGGATATGATATGGGTGGAGTTGCATCTGAAGCACATAGTTTTTCTGTCTCTGATTTTACTAGTGATTATTATGTTAATTGTATTGATGCTTATTCTAATGTTTTAGAAGGTGTGAAAATTAATTTGCAGTATCTTATAGCTTAGAAACTTTATTTAAAATTTCTTCTATTTCTTTTAGGATTTGTTTGGCTTCCTCTATTGATAGATCTTCTCCATAATAGTTTATTTTATTTCGAATTATTCTGAGATCATCAAAATGTGAACCCAATAATGAATCTTTGATTATTTCTTTTAGAAATGAGCAATAGCATTCATGATTATATATTTTAAATCCTTTTTTAATTGCTAATGCTTCTAATAATTTTCTTAATGAATCATATGCTAAACTAACTTTTGAACTTGTTGTTGTTTCGTTGAGTTCAATCATTTTTGAAGAAATGAGCTTATTTTTACTTTGTTTTTCTAAAGCTGATATTAGGTTTAAATCTAGTTTTATGTTCTTTACAAAACCTTTCTTTTTACATTCTGTCCAATCCATTTAAAAACCACCTTTTATTATATAACTTGATAAAATGTTTTTTTGTAAATCTTTATTTTTTATTTCATCAATTGAATTAAATCTAAAAATTTGAATTTTACGTTTTAGTTTGTTTTCAAATATTGAATAATCTATCTTAGGATTGCTTGGAGTGAATATTGCAATGTCTAAATCAGATTTATTTGTTATTTCTCCTTTTGAAGTAGAACCGAAGAGTATGATTGTTGAAAGTTTGAAATCTTTTTCTAATTGTTCTAGAAATTTTATTTTTTCTAGAATTTTTTTCCAATACATTCTTGATAAATCGATGAATATCCAGCTGTTTTGATTTGCCGAGTATAAATGATAACCTTTGTCTTTTTCGATTTTTAATATGTTTTGTTTGTTATATGAGTTTAATAAACTTGAAGCTGTTGGGGGGCTTATATTCATAATTCTTGCATATTCTCTGACATTTATTCTTCTATAACAATCATTAAAAAAAGGTTCTAGGCTGTTAAATATTTTTTCCATCTGTTAAATTTAATTAACTTGTGTTTAAATATTTTTCTGTTATCTATTGGAAAGCTATTTAAATTATAATCTTATTATTTGACTTAATGGAAAAGAGGTTGGTAGCTAAGGCTTTGTTTATGATAGTTGTGATTATTGTTTCTATTTTTACAATTTCTAATTTTAAAGTTGTTAGTGCAGAAGAAAATAATTTGTGTTGTGAGCAAACTACTGGTGGGGATAATTGTGTTTATACTACTGCGAGTAGTTGTGATAATGATTATTTGACTGCTGCAACTTCGTGTGAGCAAACTTCTTTTTGTGAACCTGGTTGTTGTGTTTCTGAAGAAGGTAGATGTTCTAAAAGTGTTGGGCGTTCAACATGTGAAAGTTTAGATGGTTATTCTTGGTATGATGGTGCTGCTTGTGAAATTGATGCTTGTCAAGAAGAATGTTGTGTGATTGGTGAAGCGCAATGTTTTTTGTCAACTGAAGCTTATTGTAAAAATACTGTTTCTGGATTTGAAGATTTAGAATTAGATTGGAGGGATGTTGATTCTGAAAATGAGTGTGTGAATATTTGTGAAGCTTCAACAAAAGGATGTTGTGTTTCTGAAGATTCTTGTACTTATGGTGCAAAAGGTTTATGTGAATATGATGGTGTTGATTTAACTAATGGTGTTGGATTTTATGATGAAACTTATTGTTCTGATGTTGGTATCTGTGGGTGTGTAAATAATGGTGATGATATTAGATGTATAAATGAAGATGCTTATTATTTTGATTCTTGTGGTAATCAAGATACTCTGGCGGATAATTGTGATTATGCTAAAGGTACTTGGTGCGGAACTGATAGTGAAGGAAATGTTGGGTGTCAATATACTGGATGTAGTGATACTTTTGATGGGATGTATTATATTAATGATTATGCTGTAAATAGAAATCCACATGATTCTAAAATTGGTGATTCAAGAGAGAATGGTGAGTCTTGGTGTTTGTATGAAAGTCCTGCTGGTGATTTTAAAGATAGGCCTGGGTCACAGCATTATAGATCTATTTGTTATTTTGGTGAAGAAATAATTGAGCCTTGTGAGGATTACAGACAAGAAATTTGTATACAATATCCTTATGGAGATTATGATGGTGTTTCTGGTTCCAACTGTTTCAGTTGGGAATAATTGGGATGATTCTTCTTTGGTTGATACTTGTGCAGCAGCTAATTTTGAATGTCCTGTTTTATATGCAGTTTCTTCTTACACAGATGCTACATGGGAAGCTGCAAGAAATTTGAATTGTTTGTCTCCAAATTGGGTTTTGGATGCTTCTTCATATTGTGCTAGTATGGGTGATTGTGGTGCAAATGCAAATCTCGTTGAAGAATTTACTGATAGTTCTTTTAGTATGATTAAATCTCAGGATTGGATTGGTGGAGATCTTGCTCCAAATGTTACTGATGAGGCATATACAAGGCATAAAACTGTTATTGGTTATGATACTTGTATTGAATCTTCTAATGTTGATCCTGATTCTGAAACTGGTGAAATTTATTGTAAAACTTCTGAAATGAATTGTCAAATAAAAAATAGTGAAGATGCTGATGGTGTTGGTGGTTGTGAATTTATTGATAGTGTGGAAGAAGTTTATTCTGGAACTAATGGAATTTATTCTAATTTAGATTATAGTTGGAAATATAATTATGGAGTTTATTCTGGATTGCTTGGTGTTTCTGAAACTATTGGAGAAAATATTGATTCTCAGGTTGATCCGTCTTTAGGTGTTCCAGTTGCTTCTTATATTATTAATTTTGGTTCTGCTTTGGGTTATGTTATTGGATGGGAAGCTGCTGGGTGGTATCTTGCAGAAGAAGGGAGTTCTAAATTAGCATTGATGTTTGGTAATGGTTTAGCTGAAGTGGGGGTTTCATTTTTGGATTTTATTCCTGTGATTGGGGCTGCTATTACTCTTATCATTCAGTATTCTAATATTTTGTCTGAAGATGATCCATTGATGGAATTGGAAAAATCAAAACAATCTGCAATGACTAATTATATTGGTGCAGGATTGTCTGCAGTTTTGTATATTGCTCCTTCTATTATTCAAGGTGGAGCAGCATTCGGACCTTGGGGTTTGTTAGTTGCTGCTGTTATTTTAGCTGTAGCTGCTGTTTTACAAGGTGGTGGTGAAACCAAAGAAATTATTATTACTAGTCAATGTGGTCCTTGGACTCCTCCACAAGGTGGAGATGATTGTACTTTATGTGATATCCCTGTTTCTGAGGGGGGTTTAGCATTAGATATTGGGGGGAATATTTTAAGAGGATATGAATGTACTGAATATAAATGTAAATCTTTAGGTATGGCTTGTGAATATATATCTGAAAATCAGGGTACTGATAGGCCAAAATGTATTGCTTCTGAAATTAAGGATGTAAATCATCCTATTATTGAAAATGCTTATTTGTTTGGTGATTATGCTGATTATGATTTTGATTTTAATCCAGATAATTATTTGATTGTTAATGAAAAAGTGCAACCATATACTTTCTTTGAATTTGGAATTGATACTGATGAAGCTTCGCAGTGTAAGATTGAAGAAGCTACACAGGAGAATAGTTTTACTTCTGAGGATTATGATTCAATGGAAATGTTTTTTCCTGATTCTTATTTTGATTATACACATAATCAGTCTTGGATATTGATGCCAGAAACAAAATATAGTTTTTACATCAGATGTACTGATATTAATACAAGAGCTCATGAAGCACCATTCGTTGTGCAAGTTGAAACTGATGCTGGTGTTGATTTAACTCCGCCAAGTATTGAAGCTACAAGTATCAAGAATGGAGGGTATATTTCTGCTGGTGCTACTGAAACTGCATTAAGTGTTTTTGTAAATGAGCCTGTGCAATATTGTAAATGGTCTAGTAATGATGTAGAGTACAGTATTATGGAAAACTTTTTCTTGTGCTCTGGAATACCTCCAAGTGCATCACCTTATTTTGAAAATGAATGTAGTACAACATTGAGCGTTATTGAGGGGACTAATAGTTATTATATCGCATGTGAAGATGGTGCTGGAAATGCGAATACTGAGAATTATTATTTCTCATTACAGAGTACTGTACCTTTACTTATTGATTATGTTTCACCTAATGGTGAGACGATTTATTTAGAAAATGTTGATATGCAAGTGAAAACTTCTGAAGGTGCAGAGAGTGGGAAAGCTGTATGTTATTATAATGGAATTGAGTTCTTTGATACTAATACTTCTACACATATACAAAGTTTGCAAGGATTGATTGCTGGAGTTTATAATTATGATATTAGTTGCGTTGATGTTGCAGGAAATAAAAATGAGTCTGTAATTAGTTTTACTATTGATGTTGATATTGATGAACCTGAATTGGTTAATATATACAGTTCTGAAAGTACAATTTATTTTACTTTAGATGAAGATGCAACTTGTGAATATTATTTTGAGGATTTTAATTTTGGTTCTGGAACTGATGTATCTGGAAATAGTTTTACGTTAACAGATGTTGATGAATATTATTTGAAGTGTCAAGATATCTTTGGAAATACTGGTGAGTGGATAATTAATGTTTAACAAAAGATTTATAAATTTGGAGACTAGATAATGAAAAATATGAATCAAAGAGGTCAAGCAACATTATTTATTATATTAGGTATTGTTCTAGTAGTTTTGGTTGTACTTTATTTCGTTGGTGTACAGCAAAAAATTATTCCACCAATATTAGGGGGTAGTAGTGCTAATGAAGAAATGAATGATGTTGAAAATCATATTAAAGGGTGTTTAGAAGAAGTTGGAAATGATTATGTTACAATTTTAGGTTTACAAGGTGGATATCTTTCTCCTGATGAAGGAACTTATAGATTATATGATGATTCAAAAATAAGTTATTTGTGTTGGAATCAAGTTGATACAAAAACTTGTACTAATAGAATGTTGACTGAAGAATCTATGGAGACTGAGTTGAAGCAAGCAATGGAAAGTGCATTGAATACTTGTGTTAATGTTTATGATTATAGTAGTGATGCTACTATTGCTGAAGATTGGGATTTAACTGTTGATATACAAAGAAGTTCTGTTGATTTTGTTTTGTATTATCCTGTACAGATTGTTAAAGGCGATGATGTTGCTTCGCAAGATGAGTTTGAAGAATCTTTGAATGTACCTTTAGGAGAATTGTATGAAGTTTCACAAGATGTTGTAAATGATCATGCTATATATGGTGACTTTGAACAATTAATTTATATGTTGTCTAAGTTGAGCAGGTATACAATTTATAAAAATAAACCTTATCCGGATGTTTTGTATCAAGTTAAATTGAGAGAAGGAGATTATGTTTTCCAATTTGCAATACAAGGCGAAGAGAAAGTTTAATTTTTTTTAGAAAAGTTATATAATTCTTTGAATTTTCTTTTTAATATTTTTTTATCAATTAATTTAGTTTTATATTCTGAGATTAATGCTGGTGATAAATTTCTACTAAGTGAATATTCTGCAACTTCTTTATCTTTATTTTTACAGAGAATAACACCTACGGAAGGGTTTTCGTGTTCTTTTTTTATGTTTCGATCTAATGCTTCTAAGTAAAAATTTAATTTGCCTAGAAATTCTGGTTTGAAATCTTCAATTTTTAATTCGAATGCTACTAAACATTGTAAACTTCTGTGATAAAATAATAAATCTATAAAATAATCATTATTTCCTATTTGAATTCTGTATTCCTGACCAATGAAAGCGAAGTCTTTGCCTAGTTCTAAAATGAAGTCTTTGAAGTTGTTTACTAATGCTGATTGTAAATCTTTTTCACTAAAAT